>CAJWLY010000087.1 GCA_913043155.1 uncultured Nitrospinaceae bacterium
TCGATGTTGGTGGCGAGTTCGTTCATATTGCGGTCAAAAATGGAACCTCGCCCGTACCGGATATCGACGGTTCGTTGATATTGTTTTTCAGACCGTAGAACCAAGTCCTCGTGCATGGCAACCTGAAGGTAAAATAATCTCCCGGCGAGCCCCACCGCGAATAGAGCAAAAAGGATTGATATCAGGATGAGCCTCACCTTGAGGGAGCCATGTTCTTTTCTGGTGAGCCTTCCTTTGACTTGGTTCATGGGTTATTTTTTTAAAAAAATAGTTACGATCTGATCACCTTCGGGTTCTTTGAGCCCGATCTTTTTCTTTGCCAGCCATTGAATTCGGTCCAGTGAACGTAAACTTTCCCGCTCCACTTCGAGCAGGCGCTTTTCGCGGAGTAACTCGCGACGTTCCTGTTTGAGGGGCTGACTTTCGTAGGCGAGCTTGATAAGGCGTACGTTGTTCCACACAAAAATCATGGCACCGACCATGAGCCCTACCAGGGTCACGAGAACCACACGAAACTCGCGTGGCGCCACGTAAAACTGCATTTTGATAAAACGACGTAGCCACTCAAACATAGATCCTTTCCGCCACCCTTAACTTTGCGCTTGAGGCGCGGGGATTGCGTTGCACCTCTTCCTTCATTGGAACGAGGGGTCTGCGCGTGAGCACTTTCAAGCGTTGCTTATGACCGCACGCACAAACCGGTATCCGGGGCGGACAGATGCATCCTTTTTCTTCGTCCCGGAAAAAATTTTTGATGATCCGGTCTTCCAGCGAATGGAAGGAGATCACCATGAATCGAGCTGTCGCGTTTAGGATTTCCAGAGAGTTGCTCAACGCGATCTTGATATGCTCCAGCTCGTTGTTGACAGCAATGCGCAGGGCTTGGAAGGTACGGGTAGCGGGGTGAATCCTTGTGGGACGTGACGTGTGCGCCACGCTGGCGAGGATGTCTGATAGCTGAAGAGTTGTGGTGATGGAAGCTTGCACCTGCGCTTTGCGGATCGCCCGTACGATCCGTTTGGAAAACCGCTCTTCTCCGTATTCCTTGATCACAGAGACCAGTTCGCTGTCGGAGAGATTTTTCAGAAGGTTGGCGGCAGTCGTTTTCTGGGTTTGGTCCATCCGCATGTCCAAAGGACCGTCGTGCATGAAGCTGAACCCCCGCTGAGGCGAGTTCAGTTGTGGGGAGGAAACACCGAGATCCAGAAGTACTCCGTCGACGCTCATGACGTTAACCTTTTTCAGGATGTTTCTGATGTTGCCAAAATTTCCGTGAACCAGGGTGGCCCGGTCGCTGAAGGGAGCTAGCCTCTTGGTGGCCCGCTCGATCGCCTGGGCATCCCGATCGACCCCCAGAACATGCAGGAGGGGCCCGGTGTTTTTCAAAATCAGCTCCGTGTGGCCCCCATCCCCCAGGGTGCCGTCTACGATCCAACCTTGTTCCGGAGGATTCAGGTACCGAAGGACTTCTTCCTTTAGTACCGGCTCGTGGTACCTCGACATATTTGTAAGGGGCTTACCGAAACTGCCAGCGGAGCCGTGCTGTGAGCTTGGTAAGCCATTGGTTCATTCAGCCGCTTTTTCCCAGCGGTCTGGAGCCCAGATTTCAAATGTTTTGGACATGCCTACAATTACGGTTTCTTTTGTCAGCCCGGCGGCTTCACGCTGGGCGGCGGGGATCAGAATCTTCCCCGATTTGACTTCGCATTCGGTCGCCGTGGCATAAAACTGCCTCAACCGGGTCCTGTCTTCTGTATCGAAAGCGTTGAGATGGCCCAGTTTTTCTTCGTTCGAACGCCACTCACTTTGCGGGCACACAAGGAGGTATCCGTCCATCACGCACACCACCAGATGCGGACCTTCCCGATCCAACATGCCCTTGAACTTGGCCGGCACATTGAGGCGTCCTTTGTCGTCGAGGCTGACGTTGTAGGTTCCTAAAAATCCGTTCATATCCGAATTACCCACGCAAGCATGAACCAACTACAACACTAAAGTACACTTTATGACACTTTGAGACACAAGACTAGCATATTGGAACACTCTGTCAACAGGAAAAAGCACAAAAAATAACCAGTTAAGGGATTTTAGCTGGGTTGGGGCGAGATCTGGAATGTGACCCCCGGGCCGGTCTCAGGGGGTGACGCGTGGAAAGAAAAGGGGGTGGAGACATGTCCCTAGAGGCGCCGTTTTGGTAGCCAAAAAGCCAGGATTTAGGTAAATACTGAAAAATCAATGATTTATATGCAGTGGGGGGGGGCGGTAGCCCTTTATTTGAAAAGGGTTTTCCGCGTATTTGAAGGATGGAACCTGGGGGTGATGGTGGTGTGCGGAAGACGGGTACGAGCGAGCTCCCAAAAAGCGGGGCGGGCATTTTTTTCGCTTATCACCCTGTGTCCGGTTATTGCTCGGTTTAGCGGGATTTGCTTTGACAAGGTCAAATTTCGAATGATAGTATGAAATCAGCCCAACAGTTTGTTGCTAAATGGTTTCATTCATTAGATTAAAATGGATTTTCTCGAATCATGAACGATAAACAAGTGAAATTCGCTGTTGGCTCGACGTTGATTGTCGCGGCCATCGGCTATCTCATCATCACCGGGATTAGCAACACGTCCACGTATTTCTTCACCGTCAGCGAACTGAAGGCCCAGAAGGTTTCTTTCAAGGGAACCGGTCTCAAGGTCAAGGGGAACGTTGTCCAGGGTTCGATCCAGCGGGACCCTGACGATTACCTAAAGGTTCGGTTCGCAATCGAGGAGAACAACTCCAACTTGGATGTCAGGTACCAAGGGGTGACGCCGGATATGTTCAAGGACGGCGGAGAAGTGGTCGTCGAAGGGACCCTAGACGAACACGGTGTCTTTCATGCGAACACGCTATTGACCAGTTGCCCCTCGAAATATGAGGCGGAAAAGGAAGCTGGCAAGATGCATCCGGGAACTCTTCCCGATTACCAGAAACAACCGGCGCCGGACTTCAAGCAGACGGAAACCTTGCCAAAGGCAGCGATTTAATCCTCCCGTCAATCAATCCATGCATGCTGCGTTGTTCCAAGAATGTTTAGGAGCAGGGTGTTGCCTAGTGAGTGACGTGGCAAAGCAATAGGATTCATGAACGATATTGGTGAATTTACACTGATGGTGGCGCTCGCTACCTCGCTTTACGGGACTGTAGCTTATGTTATGGCGGCCCGGGGCAACCGTATGGACCTGTACCGGAGTGCAGGTAAGGCTCCGGTGATCACTTGGGCCTGCGTAATGGTGTCCTCCATTGCGCTATGGAACGCACTCTTCACTAACGACTTCAGTCTGCAATACGTATGGGCCTATTCCAACATTGAGCTGGATTATTTTTACAAATTCAGTTCGTTCTGGGGCGGGCAAAAAGGGTCGCTCCTGTTCTGGGCTCTTATCCTCACCTCTTACATGACGGCGGTATATTTTCAAGGCCGCCCGAAGAACCTGCTCTTGGTTTCCTATGCGATGGCTGTGATGTTGGCGATCACCACTTTTTTTCTTTTTCTGCTCAACTTCTCCACCAATCCGTTTGAGCGCATTCCCCTTCCACCGTTAGATGGGCGCGGGTTGAACCCGATGCTCCAGAATTACTGGATGGTCATTCATCCGCCCACGCTATACCTAGGGTATATTGGATTTACCGTTCCATTTGCTTTTGCGATGGCGGCGCTCATCACGAAAAATCTCGACGACGCTTGGATTCGCCTGACTCGCAAGTGGACTCTGATTGCATGGTTTTTCCTATGTATGGGTAATTTATTCGGGGCAAGCTGGGCTTATGTTGAGTTGGGCTGGGGTGGATACTGGGCATGGGACCCGGTTGAGAACGCATCGTTCATGCCGCTCATCGTGGCGACGGCATACCTGCACTCGGTCATGATCCAAGAGAAGAAGGACATGATGAAGGTGTGGAACATGTCGCTCATTCTCCTCACTTTTGTAATGACCATTTTTGGAACGTTCATCACCCGAAGTGGGCTGATCCAGTCGGTGCACACTTTCGACGAGGCGACGCTGGGATATTACTTCCTGGCTTTTCTTTTGTTCATTATTGTTCTCTGCGTGGTGCTGATCATCAAACGGCTTCCTTTGCTTAAGAGCAAGAACGAACTTGATTCGTTTCTTTCGCGCGAGGCGAGTTTTCTACTCAATAATTTGGTGCTTCTGGGAATCGGATTCGCCACGTTCTGGGGGACGATTTTCCCAATCATCTCCGAAGCGGTACGCGGTGTTAAGATTACCGTGGGCCCGCCTTTTTACAATCAGGTCAACGTGCCAATAGGGTTGATCCTGCTGGCGCTGATCGGGATCGGTCCTGTTATTGCCTGGCGTCGGGCGACTTGGTCCAACCTGAAAAAGAATTTTATGAAGCCGGTGATCACCGCATCAGTCGGAGCCGCGGCCCTGTTCCCCATTGTTCCGTTATCTAACCGGTCGGAAATTTATACCTACATTGCGTTCATTCTCTGTATCTTCGTGATGTCTACGATCATCATGGAGTTTTTCAAAGGCACGCGGGCGCGGCGCGAGTTACATCAGGAAACTGCGGTCAGTGCATTAGGCACGCTCGTCTGGCGCAACAAGCGGCGTTATGGTGGGTACATCGTTCATGTCGGGGTAGTGATGATTTTTGCGGGCATTGCTGCATCGCAATCTTATGGGACTCATGTCGAAAAGCACGTGAAAATTGGGGAGACCATTGAGATTGGCGACTATATGCTGCGCTATGAGAAACTTGTCCCCATACAGGCGACTTCGGTGAAAACGCGCGTCGTCGCACAACTTGCAGTTGAGAAAAACGGCAGGCGAATCTGGACCGCTCGTCCAGAAAAGGAATTTTACAAGGGGCAAGACCAGCCGGTGTCGGAAGTGGATGTGAGGTCCACCCTGGTTAGCGATTTGTATGTAATTCTTGCCGACTTCCGCGAAGATGAGTCGGCCACCCTGAAAGTGTACCTCAACCCGATGGTAAGCTGGTTGTGGATGGGGGGATGGGTTATCGCGCTGGGAACGGTGGTGTGTGCGTGGCCCGACAGGCTCGAACAGCGCCGCCGGTTGGAACGGTTGAAACGACAACAGGCCGTGTTTGCCCCGGCGCAGGAGTAACTGGTTATGATCCGGATTCAAAAAGCCGTACTGATATTGACAGTGGTTTTTCTTGCGGGTATCGCAGCTGTGGAGTCCGCTTACGCGGGAGCGATGCTGGCCGATCTGGAAAACGCTCTCATGTGCAAGTGCGATGATAAATGCGGCAAAGTGTTAATCAATTGCACCTGTTCAACCTCCGACGAGACCCGCAAAAAGTTTACAAAGCTACTGGACTCGGGTTTAACCGTGGAACAAATTATTCAGCAACAGGTCGAGAAACATGGAGAAACCGTTCTTTCGGCTCCCACAAAAAAAGGATTTAACCTTACAGCATGGGTAGTACCATTTGGTGCGTTGCTGGTCGGTGGGCTTGGATTGCGCAGGCTAATCCAAACTTGGACTGGGAAAAATGATTCCGGCAAGAAAGGTCCGGAAGGGGAGGGTGAAAAAATATCTAGTACTGGCCCCAGCAAATACTCCCGCCAGTTGCAGGATGAACTGGATCGATTGGAATTATAAGGATGCGTTTCGTTCACTTCATCGAACTACTATTGATCGCCGGGATTTTAATCGCTATCGGCATTCCGCTGTTCGTCAAATTACCCAAGACCCGCCCTTTTGCCACTATCAATCCGACCAAGGAGGAGTACAATCATCTCCTGGTACGCAAAGAGGAGGTGTTGTTGTCGATCAGGGAATTGGAAATCGATTTTAAAACCGATAAAATTTCCGGTGAGGATTACGAAAATCTCCGAAGAAAGATGGAAGGTGAAGCAATGGAGACCCTTGAGCGGATCGACCAGTTGGAGAGAGAAAGCAAGAAAGGCAGGAAGTCGGTCACGAAAAATTTTACTCTCGCGTAAGGACTCCGAATGATCGAGCAAACCCATCCTGTTTCGTTCGATCCGGTGGTTCAGGTTCGAGATCTCTGCAAAAGCTTCGGATATCTGCGGGCCGTCGACGGGATCAGTTTTGACTTGCACGAAGGCGAGTTTCTCTCCATCTTTGGCCCGAACGGGGCGGGCAAGACCACGTTGATCAAGATTCTATCTGGACTTACCCGACCTTCTTCCGGTTCAGCAACGGTGGCGGGTTTTGACGTGTTGAGTGGAGACACACGGCTAAGGCGGGAGATTGGCGTTATTTCACACGCGACCTGTTTGTACCCAGACCTTTCCGCACTCGAGAATCTTTTGTTCTATGCAAAAATGTATGGCTTGGACGATCCTGAAGGCCGCGCGTCCCGTGCTATTGACGAGGTGGGACTCGCACCGCGCAGGTACGACCGGGTGCGCACATTTTCGCGAGGGATGCAACAGAGATTGACTATCGCCCGGGCCACTCTACACGATCCTTCGGTGCTGTTTCTCGACGAACCGTTTACCGGATTGGACCTCCAGGCCACAAACGTGCTCAAGAGCCACCTACGCGAGTTGCATACCGAACGGCGCACTATCATCATGACCACACACGATATTGCGTGCGGACTGGAAATGTGCGACCGGGTTGCGATACAGAACAG
>CAJWLY010000088.1 GCA_913043155.1 uncultured Nitrospinaceae bacterium
GTCTCACTCCGGAAAACGCCGACCGATTTCTTATCGTCTCGTTCTGTAACCTTATTTTCGGTACCATTGAGGTGGTGGTTTTTATGCTCACCGTCAGACCGGGAGACATCCCCTTCGACGGGGAACACGTCAAACAACTTTTCGGACATACCCTACCAATTGTTACTGCACTGATCGGGTTGTCGTTCGTTGGGCGGGCGACCGAAGTTCCCGTATCTTCGATCGAGTTGATCGGGATTGCCTTGCTTTTTATTTGTGGATCGGTTCTCCGTGTTGTTGCGATTTATCAGGCCGGGGCGTCTGCGTTCAAGTTCGATATCGTTTTCCGTTCAGAACAGAAACTCAAAACCGACCAGTTGTACGGGCTCATGCGGCACCCGTCCTACACGGCGATGATGATCGTGATCCTCGCTTATGCCGTGACCGCTCACTCGTGGATTGCCGGTAGTGCGGGGATGCTCGTGGCGTGGGCCGGATTTCAGTACCGGATTCATCATGAGGAACAGGCGTTGGCTGACCGGTTCGGGGAAGAGTACCGAGCCTACCGCGCTTGCACCGGAATGTGGCTACCCTTGCGAAGGCTTTGAAGGGGCCGGCGTAAAGGCGCGAAGAAAGTTTTCAGGAAACCAGAAATCAGAAACTGTGGTTTAGTTGAAAATAGTAGGCGAGTCCGAGAACTAGAAAAATGTAACCGTAGCTTGCGATGTAAAAAAGGGTCTTGCTCATTTTTGGATCTTTGAAATTTTTGTTGTCCGAGGAGATCTGTTTTTGTACCCGGGAATAATTTGTTACGGCCATAATGGTAACTAGAGCCAGCGGTTTGTAATGAAGAATGCTCATGAGCCCAGCGGAAACTACAGCCAATGCCCACATGGCGGGGATTTTGACCCAGCTGTTTTTAGTGAGGTCGTCCATCACGTTGAGTGCCGCCACGTAACAGACCAGATAAAACAGGAGTGTGAGCCCGAGCCAGACGAGAAATGAAATGGCGGTTGATCCGCCGGGAATATCTTCGAGTCCAAGTATCATATAAGGACAAGGATAGCAGACAGGGAGATTCACGCCAAGTTGCAAGGTCGAAGCTAAACAGCCCATTTTTTTCAGTTTTGTACTTGATAGAGTCGGGGGTTGAAGGGTAGTCGCGGTTCAAGATGGTTTGACACGGACAACTAAAAACTCACACCAGGGCTTAAACTATAAATTGAATGTGACATGAAGTCTTACGACATCATCATCATAGGTGGAGGTCCGGCGGGTACCTCTGCAGCGCTGTTTCTGGCAAAAAAGGGATATCAGGTTGCCCTGCTCGAACAGTCCCGGTTTCCTCGCGATAAAGTTTGTGGCGAGTTTATCAGCCCGGCTGCCGACGCGATTTTCTCCGAACTGGGTGTTCTGGAGGCCATAGAATCCCTGCACCCTTTGCGCCTCAAGGGAGTGGTCGTTTCGGCGTACGAGCAGTCCGTATTTCAAAGAGACTATCCTCCTGCCCTTGAAGCCGGCAGACAAATGACCAGCCTGTCGGTCGAGCGGATGGTGCTGGATCACCTGATGCTCGATCGGGTTCGCCAGTCGCCAGTGGAGGTGAAGGAAGGGTTTAAGGTCACCGATTTCTTGTTTGATAACGGACGGGTTTGCGGAGTGAGTGGACGTGATGAATCGAAAACCGAATTTAAACTAAAGGCGCGGATAGTGGTTGACGCAGGAGGAAGAAACAGCATTTCTCTGCGCCGCTTGAATTTGAAAAGTGATTCAGGACGGAATGGAAAGATCGCCTTCGCTGCGCATTGGGAAGGGGTCCGGCTTCCCGGAAATTACTGCTATATGCATATCAGCCGGCCAGGATATACCGGCATCGCTCCAACGGGAGAGGGGAGGGTCAACGTGGTGCTAGTGGTGGACCGCAAATGTCCGTCTGTATCGGGGGTTGACGTGTTTTATCGGCAGACGGTTCTTGGCAATTCGTTACGCCGGGATATGTTGTGTGGAGGGGAACCAGTAGAAAAGGTGCGGATCGTAGATTCCCTGTCCTATTCAGTGCGTCCGCCTCAATGTGGTGGGCTCCTTCTTGTGGGTGATGCTACAGGGTTCGTCGATCCGTTTACGGGGGAGGGAATCTATCTGTCGCTACGCAGTTCCCAACTTGCCGCCGGGATGGTCGCGCGGGCGCTAGACGCGTCGGATTTTTCGAAGGATTGGCTGGCTAATTATGACAGGTTGCGCCGGCAGGAGTTTTATAAAAAAATCCTGCTGAGCAGAATTTTACAACGCTTGATTTATTCTCCATCGCTATGCATTCGAGTGGTTAAAACTTTAGCAAGACAACAGGAACTGGCGGGACTCTTGGTGGGAGTGATTGGCGATTACGTCCCCGCCGGACAGGTGGTGTCGTTCGGGTACCTCATGCGATTGCTTTCCGGGTGGCTTGCTGGTGGAAGCGCACCCTCACCCTCGGATCCGGTTGTTTCGCAACCCCAGGTTTCTCGCTTGAAAAACTAAATAGTAAGACGGTCTAGGTCAGTGCAGATTTATTTGTGTCTGACCGAGAAGGCCTTCTATTTTATCTTTGAGCAGCAGCTTTTGTTTTTGGTGCTTTTTCTTTTCCAGTTCTTCTTCGCTAGTCAAGAACCTTGACCTGTTTAACTCATCGACCTTGAACTTGAGTTTGGTGTGCTCTTCGTAGAGGCGCTTGAACTCGGCGCTTTCAGTCATCATTCTTTTCAGCAATTCCGGATCGATTTCCATAATTGGGGTTCTCCTTTCGTTTAATTTGTTTGCGCAAATTTGAGTTCGGCTTCCGATTGTCGGATATATTTAATGGTTAATGCGCCCAGATCGAAACACTTCTCGGTATCAAAGCGTTCTCCGGCCAACCGGGCAGCACAGGCGGCTACTGTGGAAGTATTTTTTTTTGGGGCCAGTAAAAATTTGTTCCCCAGTCGCGAGGATAGCAAATCACTGTAGGTATCGAGTCCGCTTCCTACGAAAACGGTGGGTTCAGTGACCTCTTGACACAACTGTTCCGGGGGCATCGCTCGGTCTGGAGAGAGGCGTTCGAGTGTGCCCTCAGTCAAGCGAAACCGGGCGGAGTACACCTCTTTTTTTCGTGCGTCCAAAATGGCACAAATTTGGTTTTTTGTGGGTGTCCCGAGGAGTGCTATGGCCTCTAGGGTGCCTACCCCAACGAAGGGTTTCTCGGTGGCCAGTACCAAGCCTTTCACTAGACTGGCTCCCACGCGAAGTCCGGTGAACGAGCCTGGTCCCACCGTCAAGCAGAACCCGTCTATACCCTCCAAGTTAGTTCCAGTTTCTACTAGAACGCGGTCCACCACCCCTAGAATTTGATCTGAGTAGGTTGAATTTCCCTGAATGTTGGCTTGAGCTAGGATGCGCTTATTCTTCAGGAGAGCGACACTCCCCCGAGGGATGGATGAATCAATTCCCAGAATTTTCATAATGCTCGAATCATTATGCTGAAGAACTGCCGACTCGATCAAGAAGTTCTGGATGAACCTCTGGTCCCAGTACGTTAGGGCATTCCACCCTGAAAGTCAAACAAATTTCAGGGACTCCTTATGCATAGCCTGAATAGGCTAAAATATTAATAATGTGTTTAATGTCAAGCTGTTAGCCAAGCGGGGGAGACGGGCTCAGTAGAGCGAGTCACGCCCCACCTATTTGAAACGTTTTGGGTTATTTCTTTCACCGTTTCTAGCCTGAGAGTTCGTGTTGTTTGTGGGGCGAGAATCCGGACTGGAGCAGATTTCTTGAGATTCAGCTCCAAAACTGCTCCCTAGGTAATTGATTTTATTGATATAAATGCTTGACAATTGAAAAACTTGATCTTATGGTTATTCTCTGTGCAGCTTATTGAATTTATGGATTTTAAGTGTATGAAGGGGCACTTGAATATTGGAGAAATAACAACTTACCTGCGAGGTAAAGCCCATGTTCTATGAAGTTCGAATATTTGACGCCCATGGGGAACTCAAGAAGGTCATTTCTTCCAAAAAATTGAGCAACCGGTTCTGGAGGTTGAATCCCGATACTCCGGAGATCCGTGGGGAGCGTGACGCTGACTCCGAAGATTGGGATGTTAAAAACGGCCTGAGGCGGGAACAGCTCTGCGTTGATAAATCGTTGTAATTGACAGCCTTCCTCAGGTACATTGAATTGGGTTGAACAGGAATGAAAATCTTAATCGTGCTACTGATGCTGATGTTAAGCGGCTGCGGGGGGGGGTTGATGGAATCTGCCCTGATCAACGCTGGGACTAATGTAGCCAGTTCAATTGTGATCGATGAAGTGAAAGGTAAGAGCGACTGTGGAAAGGTTGAATGACTTCATAGTTTCTGTCACGGAAGAACGATTCGTGATCATCTCCCTAGACCCATATCAGTAGTTTTTTCGAGAAATAGATTTAATGAATCGACTGATTCTGTACGGCCTTGCACCCGGGAAGCCTCCATGTACATAACTACAGAGGAGGATTTGATCGCCCTGTGTGAGCGATTAAAACAAAGCACCGTTTTGGCGCTCGACACTGAATTTGTTCGGGAAAAGACCTACTACCACCGTTTGGGTCTCATTCAGGTTGCTAGCGATGGCGTTTGTGCCGTCATCGATCCTATCCAGATCCGCAACCTTGATCCTTTCTTGGATCTCATCCGCAATCCAAAAACGACAAAGGTATTTCATGCAGCCAGACAGGATTTGGAAATCCTGTATCGCTTGTCTGGGGACGTGGTACGCCCGGTGTTCGACACACAGATTGCTGCTTCAGTCGTTGGGTGGGGGCAGCAGATATCTTTTCTCAAGATAGTTCACAAGGTTACCGGCAAGAAAATTCACAAATCCGAAACCTATACGGACTGGTGCCGGCGGCCGTTGAGTGAAAACCAGATCGAGTACGCTCTTGATGATGTTCGCTACCTGTTCCCAGTATATGAGAAATTGATAAAGGTGTTGAGGAAGCTCAGCCGTGAGGAATGGCTGGCGGATGAGTTTAAGTTTCTGGAAGATCCGGAGAGTTTCGAGCCGCCTGGGCCGAAAAAACTTTTTATGCGGATCAAGAACGTTCGGTCTCTTGCCCCACGGAACCTTGCGGTGATGTGCGAACTGACAGCGTGGCGCCAACAAGAGGCGCAGACCCGGGATTGCCTGGCGAAACACATCATTCGCGACGAGTCGCTTCTGGAGATTGCCCGCAAAGCACCGAGAGACGAGCAAGGCCTCGACCACATTCGAGGATTCCACAGGAAAGAGGCTGCCCGCAGCAGCAAGGAGATTCTTGCGGCAATTCAAAGGGGATTGAAGATGCCTGAAGACCAGATCCCCCGATTACCTGAACTCGACGTCTATCGTTCGCCGCCTGGGGTCGAGGAACTGCTTGCTGCTTATGTCCAAGTTCGCGCCGCTGAGTTGAAGGTTGAGCCCACAGTGCTGGCTGATCGAAAAAAAATTCATGATTTCGTCAAGTGCTACGATCAGAATAAAAGTAGTATAGAAGAGCATTTTTTGTACCGGGGTTGGCGAAAAGAAGGCATCGGCACCTTGCTCCATTCGGTCTTGAAAGGTGAGCGGTGCCTGACCATCAGCGAAGAAGGTCAATTGCAGGTTCTCCCTATGGACAGTGACAATTCCAAATCCTCCTCATAGAAATTTCCAAGAGCAGTTTTACCGTATAAATTATTTAATGTTTCGAAGTACCTTGAAGAGTCTTCCACCATTTTTCGAATTTTGGGTTGCTACGCAGGTTTTCAAGGTCGGGGTCGGTTTCAACTGATCTGAAGTTCTTGAACCCAAGCTCCACCGCACGCTGCAAGGCTTTCAAGGCGGAGTCGTCTTGTCCTGTTAGGGCGTGGTAGCAGGCCAGATTGTAATGGAGAGAGGGGTGCGATGGATTGATCTTCTCCAGGGTGCTCAGGGTTTTTCTGGACTCATCAAACTTTTTTCCACTCAAGTAGGCGGTGCCCAGGTTAACGTAGGCTTCCTCGAAATTTTTATTGTGGTGCAGGGCCATTCTGTAATGGGTGACGGCCTCTTCCCAGTTACCCTTATTTAAAAACTTATTTCCTTCGTTGTAATGGAAAATCCCCATGCGTTTCTGGGCCTCCGGGTTGGAATGGTCGATCTCTTCCTCGCCATGGCTGTGGTCGCGCATGGATTCGTCTTTTTCTCTAGTGTGTGTGGACGAATCGAATTGAACTTGGTCACCCACAATAAATAAAATTGCGGTGACAAATAGCAGGATGGGGGTAAACTTTATGTATTTGGGAGGAATGTGCATACAACCAGTAAACGATTAGCAAGCCCCAGCGTTGGCTTCTCCCGCGCCTGACTTATCTATCTTAGCATTATCCGGATAAAGTATCTTGTGTTCGGATCGCTTTTGTTTTAAAAGTCCATTATTGGAAACCTGCCTCAACCCGTCTTGGAATCTTATGCCTTATCTGGCTAGGAAAAAAAATAAATCGCGAGTGATGGTTCTACCCAACGAACTGGCCAACCAGATCGCTGCCGGCGAGGTAGTGGAACGGCCGATGTCGGTAGTCAAAGAACTAGTTGAAAACTCCATCG
>CAJWLY010000089.1 GCA_913043155.1 uncultured Nitrospinaceae bacterium
ACGATCTACTTGGAACCTTATTGAATACCGAAAAAGAAATGGGAAGGGTTCGAAAAGAAAAATGGGGGCCACGCCTCATCGATCTCGATCTTTTGTTTTACGACAACCTTATCCTGAACAGCCAGGGCCTTATCCTGCCCCACCCAGAGATTCCCAACCGCCGGTTCGTTCTCGCTCCCCTTTGCGATATTGCAGAAGACCTGCTTCACCCCACCCTGAAAAAAACAGTAAAGGACCTTCTCTATGAACTTACCGACGATGCGGAAGTGAGCCGCCTCCCCGATTTAACCTGAACGGTCGAGATCGATAACTTCCAGCGACGTCAGTGCCTGTTCCACAAGCTTTTCCCACGGAAACAGCGCTTCATCCGCTTCCAGACCCTCTATCTTACTGCGCGTGGCCGGGTGATCCGGCATGAATACCGAACAACAGTCCGGGTGTGGTTCAACACTGATGTCATAGGTTTCGATCTTTTTTGCCCGGGCGATGATCTCCTGCTTAGGTATCCCAATCAAAGGGCGGAACACACTCATAGGAACCACGCATGAGACGGCAGCCAAGTTTTCAAGAGTCTGCGATGCCACCTGCCCCAGGGATTCTCCCGTAACCAGCCCCTGGTATCTATTGCGCTCGGCGAGCACCCCGGCGATGCGATACATCATGCGCCGGTAAAGAACCACCCGATTGGGAGCACTGCAACAGTCACGGATAGCAACCTGAATATCCTGAAACGGAACGACGTATAGCCGCCCTCCTCCCTGAAACCGATTGAGCACGCGGGCTAACCGGGTGACCTTGTCGAATCCCCCACGGCCCAGAAAAGTCCGGTTATCAAAAAATATCGAATGGACACGGCATCCTCTGCAGATGAGCATGAAGGAGGAGACCGGACTATCTATCCCGCCAGAAAGAAGGCTGAGCACTTCTCCGGAGCTTCCCACCGGCAAACCACCCAGTCCGGGCGTGCGATTATCGAACACCATTGTTTCCTGCGGGCCAATTTCGATTTCCAAAACAAACTCCGCATGAGTGATATCGACCGAAAGCCCCTTAGGTGCGAGAGACTTCATGATGCGCGATCCCACCTCAAAATCAATCTCGGTTGAGGTGCTTGGAAACCGTTTGTCCGAACGCTTCGTGCGTACGCAGAATTTGAGGGAACCACTCGCTTGCAGTCGAGGCAGGATCCATTCGACCCCCAGTGCGGCCATTTCATCAAAGTCGGGTTCCACCAACACGCCCACACTGAGCGAGGCAATTCCAGGAACACAACTCAATCGCCGGACACACTCTTCAGCCTGCAACCTTGCGACGCGGACCAACAATCGTCCATGGATTTTATCAACCCGTATCCCGTCTATTCCTCCCAAGGCTTTGCGAACGTTGCCGAGCAGGCGGTTCTCAAAGAATTTCCGGTTCTTCCCTTTCAGTCCAATTTCGTCGTAACGGATCAGTATAGTTCTGGAGTCAGTCATCTTTCGGCAAGCTTATTATGAAAGGTGGGGTATAACACTTCATACGCTTGAGCAAATTCCTCTAGAAATCGGTCGACCTCCTCAACCGTATTGGTCTTGGAAAAAGAAATACGTAAACTGCAACGTGCCTCTTCCTCAGACAACCCGATTCCTGTAAGGATTTTTGAAGGTTCTTTCGAATGCGCACTGCACGCGCTTCCCAGTCCGACAAAAATTTCTTTCTCCTCCAAATGATGCAGGAGCACTTCGCCCTCCACAGGAGAAAAGCTAAAATTAACAATAGCGGGCGATTGCCGACCCACATCATCAACGGAAAGCGAGTTGAACCTGATATTAAGAGAGTCAAGGCGGGCGGATAAATCGATCAGCCCTTTGATGAGGCGACGGTTAAGTTTTCGCAAGTGCTCGAGCGTTTCATCGGTGCACTCCACAGCAATCTTCACCGTCTCGACCATAGCCCGAATCAGTGGGACCGGCAAAGTTCCAGAGCGGACTCCGTGCTGCTGGCTTCCTCCGTGAATGATTGGCTCAAGGGACAGCCTGGAATCGTAGATCAAGAGTCCGACCCCCTTCGGTCCGTGACATTTGTGTGCTGAAATCGAGTAACCCGCAAGCTCGCTCCACTGGGAGGCGTCAAGTTTTAATTTACCGATAGCCTGAACCCCATCCATAAACAACCGGGTACCAGACGATCCTTTCTTCAAAGCACCGGAAATTTTGACAGGATCGTTCACAGTTCCGAGTTCGTTATTGATATGGGAAAGGCACAACAAGCGGACCCGGTTTTCGTTCAGCACAGAAACCGCCTTTAGATCGAGCCGTCCTTCGGTTTGAAATTCAAGGAGGGAAAGTGAATCGTTGCCAAATGATTCCAGGTAGTTCAACGGTTCGCGTACGCTGGGATGTTCCAATCCAAGGCAGGCCGTCCTTTTGTCGGGAAAACACAATCCCTTGATGAAAAGGTTGTTGGCCTCACTGCCGCCGCTGGTGAAAATAATCCGGTGAGTGGAAGGAATATTCAAGGCGCGGGCGATATCCTCCTGCGCCTGTTCAATCTTTCTGCGCGCGTCGAGCCCTATGGAATAAACCGTCCCCGAATTGGCGAAATCGGAATCTATCGATTCCTTCAGAACACCCGTTACTCGGGAGTCCATGGGAGTGGTTGCGGCGTTATCCAGGTAAATCATACTTTTCTATACCGCAGACAAAATTCAAGCCTGGTAAGGAGGCACGAGATCCTGCTCCATACCCAACTGATTCAGAATTTTAGCAACAACAAAATCGACCAGATCATCCATGGTCTTCTGTCCGGAGTAAAATCCTGGCGATGCAGGCAGAACCAGCGCCCCAGCCTGGTCAAGAGTTAGAAAGTTTTTCAGATGAATGGTGCTGAACGGAGTTTCCCGTGGAACCACGATCAACTTTCTTTTTTCTTTCAACACCACATCGGCGGCCCGTTCCACCAAGCACGTGGATACACCAGATGCAATTCGCCCGACGGTTCCCATGCTAGCGGGCACGACAACCATCCCATCAGTATAGAACGAACCGCTGGCTATGGACGCGTTGATTATGGAGTTTGTATAGACCGTTACCTGATCCCCGGAAAAATAAGACAGGCTTAAGCCCAGTTCCAGGTTTAGCAGCTCTATTCCCCGGTCGGAAGCCACCACATGCAATTCAGCGCGTCCCTTGAGGGCGTCGAACAGGCGCTTCGCATAGCAAACACCACTCGCCCCTGTAATCGCCAGTATGAACCGTTTCATTTTATTTTATTCAATCCAATCAACTCATCGATTTCAAGAAACAACTGTCCGTGAATAACATCAGGCGAGGAGACACCGTCAACCTTTCGAATATGTGGACCATGAAACGATTCAAAAATATTCTGAACCTTCACAAGATATTCCAACCTTTCAAATGAACTGTACCCATCACGGGACTGTTCGATTCGCTTCAAACACTGTTCTGGCGGAACAATGAACAGATATGCCAGGTCGGGAACCGGTGCAAACGCCTCATTATCCCGGCAGATGGCCTCCGGATCCAGCCCCAAAGCTCCTTGATACGCGGCGGTCGAATAGTAATACCGATCCAGGAGAACCACCTTGTTTTCTCTCAGCGCAGGAAGAATATTCTTTTCTACATCCTCACGCCGGTCCTCAGTAAACCAACTCAACTCCTCTTTCGGGGTGACTGCGCCGCGGCCATCGGACAGGATTTTTCTTATTTTCTGCCCCCAGGCACCATCAGTCGGCTCCCTTAACCGAACCACGGGAACGCCGTACTCCCTCATTCGGGTTTCCATTTTATGGCACTGCGTGCTTTTACCAGTACCGTCGATTCCCTCAAAAACAATCAACCAACCGCGCTTGAGTTTCAAATTGTCTCCATTATCTAGCGGGGGGGGGCGTTGCGAACAGTATAGCAAAATTCAAAAAAAGAAAACCTCCAATCCCGCCCGGCCGAAGTTGATAGTGTTGGACTTGCTCCGGGATTAAAATCGGTTGCAGTAAAGCTTGTCACATCTCTTTTAAGTTCAGATAAGGACCTTATTTCTGCTTCACTCGATTTATTATGAATCGATTAAGATAAAAGTTCCGCTTGTTTAAACTTTCGCTACTAGTTTTGAAAAACGGAGCACTGAAAGCTCCGACTCCCCATCCGGTTGGTTGAAATCGTAGCGGATTTATACAATAATAGAGGTCATTTCCTCGTAACTTGCTTTAAATAAACAGCTAAGGGTCTTCCAACCAGGCGAAGGAAAAGCTTAGTTTGGATAGGGGTAGAAAAAAAGGGGACTGGAAAAATTGAAAAGATATTTTAAAATTTTAGGTTGGATTTTTCTGGGCGTGTTTCTGCAATTTAAGTTCAACGCCCTGTACGGGATTGTTTTTCTGGAAAACCTCAATTTTCACGACCGTACCTATTACGTTAAAATGAACCTGGTTCCCGCAGATGAAGCCGTACACCTACTTCACGTGGAAACCATCGTTCACCACTCACTGGGTTCAGACTACTTTGCTAACGTGTACATCCCAGATTCCTACCAGGTGGTAAACAAGGAACCCTATGTGGGAACCGAAGCAATACAAGGCTACCGGGCTTACAAAATGAATATGAAGCGAAAATATCGGGATGTATTGAGCATCGAAAGTTTTATACTTGTTCCATCCATTCCCGGAAAAAACATTCCGTCGGCCCCCATTCTGATTCACTTTGAAAACATGAAGCAACGACTGCATGACGACGAAACCTACAAACTGTCCATCGTCGGTAAAAATATCCGGTTGGAAGGCCCCAAAATGGTCGAAGCAACATATCCGCAAAAGCTGGGCATGTAACTCTCCGAACCCACGCGAGATAACTAGACATGCAAACTCGTTTTCGAGAATTCAAAGACTACTACAAAATCCTTGGGGTTCCTGAAAACTCCCAGGATCCAGAAATTAAAAAGGCCTACCGAAAACTGGCTCTGGAGTACCATCCCGACCACAACCGCGATGACCCGAAAAGCGAGGAAAAATTCAAACAGCTCACCGAAGCCTACGGGGTGCTGACTGACCCGCTCAAGCGCCGTGAGTATGACCGCTTCCGGGCCGACTACCTGGCGGGCTCGTACGACGAGTCCTCCCAGTTCCGGTATTCCCAACAGGATATTTTTGAGGAGATGTTCCGCAAGGGATTCGGCAAGGACATTTTTGAAGAATTAAACCGTGAGTTTTCTCGATCCGGGTTCCGTTCCGGCAATGCCTTTTTCCAGTCCACATTGCTGGGCGGAACGCTTGGTGGAATCACCCGCATCCTCGGAATGATCCCGGGTCCGATCGGTAGAGTCAGTCGTCTGGCGCACATAGTGGTCCCGTCGCTATTGGCTCTCAAGAAAATGCGGGATGATCGGGCCGCTGCGGAAGGACGCGAGCCCAAAAAAGGCCCAGATATTTTTGGCGCCGCCAAGGGAGTATTCGAACGTGGAAAAAACTTGGTCCGATCGACCAACCCGCTCGACCTCAGTGTGTCCATCACTATTTCCCCAGCGGAGGCTTTAGCAGGAACACAGAAAAAAATCTCCTATCAGGTCGACGGGAAAACGGAACAGTTGATGGTCCGCGTCCCACCCAAATTTCCGGACGGCGGTAAACTACGCATCAAGGAGAAAGGGCGTAATAAAGACGAGAAACGAGGAGACCTTTTCATTCAGGTTAAATCAGGATCTCCACAATCATGACCAGAGATGAGGTCATCCTGTTCTGGCGCAGGTTCTTTGCCGACCTTCTGCTCGGAACTTTCGTCAACCTGTTTCTGTTCAGCGTGATCGGGCTCGCCCTGGGTATGGCCGGCCTTTACATAATGGACCATTTCTTTCTGGAAGAGTTAGGATGGAGCGGATGGATCGTGTGGGCAGTCCTCTTTATTGCTTTCGGCTGGTACGCCGGATTCGGCATTCTACACGGGCTGGGCGCGTGCATTATCCACACCACCAAAACGAAACTTGCGGAAGCCCTGACTGGACTCCACGGCCTACTTGACCTGTTAACCCGCGGTGTGGTTGAAAAAATTCCACGGTTCAGCAAAAACATCCCACGCAATCAACTGGAAGAAACGTTCGATGGGATCGGGAAAAACTTTCTAGCACAACTGCGCCTCAAGAGGGGAATTACCGCGCTTTTCTCCCGCATCCTGTTCGGGACGATCCTGAAAGTTCTTAAATTCTTTTTCCTTGATGATGTGGTTGAAGAGTTATCAAAAAAAGAATCTGACGATATCACATCCGCCGACATCGAACATGCCGTCCGACGTGTAGGGGTGGAAATGGTGGCGGCACCGATCCTAGAAAATTTTCTTTTACTTCAAATTATAAACTTTGTTTTATTTGTCTTAGGTTTTGCAG
>CAJWLY010000090.1 GCA_913043155.1 uncultured Nitrospinaceae bacterium
ACGAAAGTAGATGAAGCGCCTGAGCTTGCCAGCGGATCTTTTCTTCCAATCATACAATCTTTTACGCAGGTGGCGGGTGTTACCGTTGGTACGAAGGATATTTCACTTGCGGGTAGAATCATTGCGCAATTCCCGGACAGACTTAAATCGGAACAACAGCAGCCGGATGATTTGGCTTTGCTGGGTGAAATGGTACTTAACCCGGAGGCCAATATCATCAAACTGCCCAATATCAGTGCTTCCATTCCCCAAATACAGGCTGCAGTTGCAGAGTTGCAATCCCAGGGCTATGACCTTCCAGACTTGCCCGAAGCCCCTAAGGATGATGAGGGAAAGGAAATAAAAGCCAAATATGACAAGGTCAAGGGAAGCGCAGTCAACCCTGTTTTAAGGCAAGGAAATTCAGATCGCAGGGCCGCAACTTCAGTCAAAAATTACGCGAAAAGTAATCCACACAAAATGGGTAAGTGGTCACAGGATTCTAAAACGAATGTGGCATGTATGAAGGGTGGAGATTTTTCTGCTAATGAGAAATCTGCGACCATTACTGAGCAATCGGCCGGAAACGGTAAGATTGAATTTGTTGGTGTGGATGGGAAAACCACCGTTCTGAAAGAAAAAATCGCCCTTGAAAAGGGTGATGTTTTCGATGCGACTATGATGAGCCGCAGCGCCTTACGACAATTTATTAAGAAGCAAATAGCAGAGGCAAAAAATCAGGGTGTTTTGTTGTCTTTGCACATGAAGGCCACCATGATGAAAGTCTCAGACCCAATTATCTTTGGTCATGGCGTTGCCGTTTATTTTGCAGATGTTTTTGAGAAACATGGGAAGGTGTTCGAAGAATTAGGTGTTAACCCTAATAACGGTTTAGGCGACGTCTATGCAAAGATAAAGAGTTTGTCGGCAGCGCAGCAGGAAGAAATCGAAGCTGATATTCAAGCCTGCATTAAGAATGGGCCTGATCTTGCGATGGTGGATTCTGACAAAGGTATCACGAACTTACATGTTCCGAGTGATATCATCATCGATGCTTCTATGGCGGCTATGATTCGTGTCTCTGGGAAAATGTGGGGGCCTGATGGTGCCGAACATGACACATTGGCCATGATACCTGACAGCAGTTATGCAGGTATTTATCAGGCAACCATAGATTTTTGTAGAGAGAATGGTGCATTTGATCCCACAACCATGGGCACGGTTCCCAATGTCGGCCTGATGGCAAAAAAAGCAGAGGAGTACGGGTCCCACGACAAGACATTTGAGGCCCCTGGAAAAGGTTCTATCCGTGTTATTGATGGGGGCGGAAAGGTTTTGCATCAACACGATGTGGAAGAAGGCGATATATTCCGCGCGTGTCAGGTAAAGGACATAGCGATAAAAGATTGGGTTAAGCTGGCTGTTAATAGGGCCCGGGCATCCTCAACACCCGTTGTCTTCTGGCTGGATCATAATAGGGCGCACGACGCCCAGCTTATTGAAAAAGTAAATCTCTATTTGCGGGATCACGATACTGATGGCCTGGACATGCTGATCATGGTTCCTTTGGAGGCAATGAAACATACGCTGGACCGTGCAAAAGCTGGTCTGGATACAATTTCAGCCACAGGGAATGTTCTACGTGATTATCTGACCGACCTGTTCCCCATCTTGGAACTTGGGACAAGTGCAAAAATGCTGTCCATCGTTCCACTCATTAGCGGTGGAGGTCTTTTTGAGACCGGGGCAGGGGGGTCGGCGCCTAAACATGTCCAGCAGTTTCTGAAAGAGGGGCATTTAAGATGGGAGTCTCTTGGTGAATTTTTAGCTCTTTCGGAATCGTTGGCGCATTTTAGCAGGGCGAACAAAAATGCGAAGGCTCAGGTGCTGGCTGATACGCTTGATCGGGCCACCGGCAAGTTAATGGAGAACAAGAAGTCTCCAGGGCGCGAACTCGGTCAGTTGGATAATGGGGGAACCCATATTTACGAAACACTTTATTGGGCGCAAGAACTAGCCGCGCAAAATGATGACCAGGTTCTTAAAGAACGTTTTGCTCCTGTCGCGAAAGAACTTGAGGAGAAATTAGATGTTATTCTTGAAGAGCTGAACTCCATTAAGGGAAAGCCTGTTGATATCGGTGGCTATTACCACCCAGACCCAAAGAAGGTTGATGCGGCGCGGCGTCCCAGTGCTACATTCAATAAAATAATGGATAGCCTGGCCTGACCACTTGCGAGGTGAGGGTTGTAGGCCGTAGAACAAATGTCCATCCGCTGTTCATTTAGCGGGTGGACATTTTACGTTGAACAGCAGGAGATTAGATATTCTAATAGCCCATGACAGTCATCAACGTCAGTCCAAGTATAAAGCCAATAGGCAGGGTAGTAACCCAAGCTAAAAGAATATGAGATAAAATTTTGAGGTTAATTTTTTTGTTAGCAGCTCCAATCCCAAATATAGATCCGCAAGAAACATGAGTTGTTGAAACAGGCACTCCAATTCTGCTGGCCCCAAAAACCATTATCCCCGTAACCAGATTAGCTGTAAATGCTTGGCCGGGATTCATTTCGGTCACCTTCCTGCCCATTGTTACTGCGATTCTTTTGGAGTGTATAAGCCCACCAGTAACCATAGCAATACCGACTATAAGAATTGATAAGTTCAAATCAAATCTTGATCCAATCAGTAAAAGCGCCACAATTTTTGGCGTATCGTTTAATCCCCTTGAGAAACAAACGAGCCCGCTACTTAGATAGTGCAGGCCGTCTAGAAGACTGCGGGCTGAAACGCCAGCGACCTGTCCCGAGTACGATGAGCGGCAATAAGCCTGGTTGGCAATTACTGCCTCGGGAAAAGTAATAGATTCGGGAGAATTGCTTATAAACTCTTCTTTTGTTACAGCGTGACTTGGGGCGGTCGTAATAACTTTTTTTCCGATACAGAAACACGTTTCCTGCTCGATTTTTAATTTTTTTCTTAAATTTTTAAACAATGGGTAAATGATAAAGGCAAGTGCGAGTGAGAGCAGCGGTCCGGCTACCAGCGGCAAAAAGTACGCCCTTGAAAGGGTTTCCCAATGGATTCCAGTTTCAGAGGCAATCCACCCCGCTCCCGCCAACGCTCCGATAAGCGCATGGGTTGTTGAAACTGGGAGATTTAAAAATGTGGCTAACATGACTGTAAGGGCAGCGCCAATCCCAACAGCAAGTGGAAAATTTTGCATCTGGATTATATTTTCAGGAACAAGCCCTTTGCCTTTAAAGACAATTATCAACTCACTGGCCAAATAGAGTGTCATTAGGCTTCCAAGAGCTGTGGTCAGAGTTGCCCAGATCAGGGCCTTTTTGTAGTTTGTAGTGTTGCTGCCATACAGTGTTGCAACGCCTTTGAAATTATCATTTGCCCCATTGGCATAGGCTAAAAATAGAGCCGCCAGAAATATGAAGGTCAAAAAAACAGTTTCCACTTTCTTAATCCTTTATTAGCACTACCCCACCTTTGGGATTATATAACGATTTAGAGATCGCTGTTTAAGTTGAGTCGTTTGATTAATAGAATCCTTACATCACTGTAGGGCAAGGAATTAGGAGGGGTTTTCGTCGCTAGAGTCTGTCGTGAGCCAAGCCGAGGGCTCTACTTGGTATCGGGCGGTTCCAAAAAATGATAGCTAAAAGAGGAACTTTTTCCTCTCACGTAGAGGTTTTCTTAAATATGTTGATCGAGGAGTTCTTTTCTCTTGCGCTTGTATTCCTGATCGTCGATCAGGTTTTTATTTCGCAAGTCTTTTAAAAATTGCAATCGTTTTTCCAGTTCCTCCGAGTCGGAGGGTGAGGATGGTTTGGGCTGGGAGTGTCTTGGCGTGCGGGTCGCGGGCCGCTTTGGAGAGGGATCTAGGGAAGAGCGCTTCCGAAGGTTGCGTTCCGATTTTACGGGCAGGTGGAGGCTTGCGATAATCCAGTTTTCTTGAATGCTTTTTCCGAAAACGCCTTTGGACTGACCGTAGCGCTGGCCGTCTTTTGGAACCAGCCGCCAATTGGAATCTCTCCATCCAGGAAACGCACTGTATTGGCCCGAAAACCTCGCCCCTTTAATCGAATCGAACCGCCAGTGGATTTGCCCCCCGGCGCGGAATACGGAGCCCGCCGTTGTTCCGCGGGGTGTGTCGACTTCATAATATAAAATTTTGTCCGGGCGCATCCGGTTCAATGCTTTGGTGAGTAACGGGTTGATTTCGCGAACAGAACCCTTGGAAAAGACATACCTTCTTTTGCCTAGAAGTGACAGTTCCTGGTAACGGAGAGAGAGCAGGTGGTCCTGCACCTCCTCGCGGGTGATGTCGATAGGATGCTGAAGGCGAAGGTCTCTAATATCCGGTCCTGCTGAGAAGTTGTCCCGGTACACAAGATTGAGGTGCCCCTTTTCCAACCGCTTTTCCTGAGCAGTGAAGCACCCTGCAAACAAGAGCCCTAGCAGAAGTACGGTCAGAGTGCCTGCGCACCACCGAAAACCAGTTTTTGATTTACGCGTCATTTTTTTTTCGGGCTACCATGGAAGCAAACGCTTTTTCATCACGGTCCATTTCCCGGTATCTAATAATGTGATATTCCCTGAAGACGTTCAATAGTTCGTTGTGCTCCAGTACCCACTCTCGCTTGAAGTCGCTGTGCTTGAGGTGATCGACCGTAAACGTTTCACAAAAAATAAGTCCCCCGGGTTTGAGCGTGTTTTTGATTTTGTGAAAGATTCGACGGTCCAGAAAATTGAAACAGAGAACCAGGTCGAACGCGTTTTTTTTAAATTTCCACTCATCCAAGTCGACGACTTGGGTTTCGAGCTTAGTCTTTTTTTGATCCGCCAAGGCATGGGCTTTATCGAGCCCGGTTTCTGAAATATCAATAGCCAGAACCTCGTACCCTTTTTCGGCGGCAAAAACGGCATTTCGGCCTTCCCCGGCGGCAATATCGAGCGCTCGACCTTGTCCGGTGAGCAGGTCAGCGTTATGTTGCAACCACTCGCAGGGTTCCCTGCCAGTGATATACTCAGAGACTCCGTATTTGGCGTCCCATTTATGCTTATCTTTCAAAGACATATGGGTGGTTTCAGGCTGAAGGCGAATCCCTTTATAACATTTCGGCCGAAACCGGATCAAGGGATCTTTTTCGGAACCTGACGCACCGTGAACCCCTTCCTCCGAGTCCGTTTTCGACCCATTCAAAACATGGGTCAGGAGGCTATGGATAAATCCTAGGCAAAAATTTAATGTTTCCTTATCGGATGCCCCTGCAAAAGCTTGACAAAAAGTGATGGGTTAATTATCATCCGAGGTTCGTTTCAAGAGAGGTGCGCCGAACGGATCTCTGCGCTTGCAGAAGCGGTTCAAGAAATAGCATTGGAAGGAGTTATTGGATGTTTGCAGTTTTAACTACAGGCGGGAAACAATACAAAGTCGCCCAGGGAGACCTGATCGAAGTCGAGAAGCTGGACGGCAACATCGGTGATACCGTCACTCTGGAACAGGTGCTGATGGTTGGTGAAGGAGAGAACGTTGAAGCGGGCTCCCCGTACCTGCCGGGTTGCAAGGTGATCGGCGAAGTGACTGAGCAGGGTAAGGGGGCGAAGGTTATTGTTTTTAAAAAGAAGCGCCGGAAGGGTTACCGCCGAAAAAACGGACACCGGCAGTTGTTCACTCAACTCAAGATCACAGAAATATCAAAAAAGTGAGTAGACTTTATGGCCCATAAGAAGGGACAAGGGAGCACTTCAAACGGCAGGGACAGTATCGGCAAGCGACTGGGCGTCAAGCGGTACGGTGGCCAGATCGTCAAGGCCGGGGAAATCCTCGTCCGTCAGCGCGGCACCCATTTTCACCCCGGGAAGAATGTCGGACTCGGTAGCGATTACACCATTTTTTCGGTAATCCCGGGTGTTGTGAAGTTTGAAAACCAAACCCGAAAGAAACAGAAGATTAGCGTTTATCCCATCGGTTAACCGGTTTCTTTCTGCATCGGTTGTTTTGATGCGGCCCACCCCACCCAATGTTTCGCTTCCCCGATAAAAAGAGTCTGCGGTACCTGACCTGCCCTTTTTAAATTAAACTATTCGTTTCCTTTAGGCTGACTCAGCCAACCCCATGTTTGTCGATGAGGTGACCATTTCGATTCAGGCCGGTGACGGCGGTGCTGGATGCTCCAGTTTCCGTAGGGAGAAGTATGTACCGCGGGGTGGCCCCGACGGCGGTGATGGCGGCGATGGCGGCAGTGTCATTTTCGAAGCCGATATGCATTTAACGACCCTCACCGACCTGAGGTATCAGCGTATTTACCGGGCCGAAAATGGAAAGCCGGGCCGGGGGCAGTTGATGACCGGTAAAAAGGGGAA
>CAJWLY010000091.1 GCA_913043155.1 uncultured Nitrospinaceae bacterium
ACCAGTAGCAGGAGGGTGAGGTCCTTGATCAGATGCTCAATCATCTACGCCTTCGGTAGTGAGGGTGAGTGTTAACCTTTACAATCAAAATATTCTGATTGTCATTATAAGGACTCCTTTTAGTAGAAACAAGAAACACTGGAGGGTCATTTAATCTATAAACGGAATCTTGCCTGCACTATTGACAATTCTCGCCATCGGGAGCAGATTCAAATACAGAACTCCATACGCCCCACGAATAAAACCGCCGAATTTTGTTCAAGGAGAACCGTGGCAGACGCAAACCCTGGAAAACCCATCTCAGAGATCGCTTCACACCTGGGACTGGGTGCTGCTGATCTTATTTCCTACGGTCACACCAAAGCCAAAGTAAAGTTGGATGTACTTAAGAAGCATCCCCCTCGGGGAAAACTCGTCCTGGTTTCCGCCATCACCCCCACACCCGCCGGTGAAGGCAAGACGACCACCACGATCGGACTGGGGCAGGCGCTTTCACAGTTGAAACAGTCCGTATGCCTAGCCCTGCGCGAACCGTCATTGGGTCCGTGCTTGGGCATGAAGGGAGGAGCCACCGGCGGTGGAAGAAGCCAGGTTGTTCCCGCAGAAGAAATCAACCTGCACTTCACGGGAGATTTCCATGCCGTCACGTCAGCGAACAATCTCCTTGCAGCGCTTCTAGACAATCACATCTATCGTGGCCGGGGAATCAACATCGACCCACGACGCATCACCTGGAAGCGGGTCCTTGATATGAACGACCGGGCACTGCGCAACATCATCATCGGTCTCGGGGGGGTACTTCAGGGGGTCCCGCGTGAGAGTGGATTCGATATTACCGCTGCATCCGAGATCATGGCCATCCTCTGTCTGGCGGAAGATTACGAAGACCTCCAGGCCCGCTTGGACCGTATCCTAGTCGCTTTCACCCACGATGGAGAACCCGTCACTGCAAGAATCCTCAACGCCACTGGAGCACTCACTGCACTCCTCAAAGAGGCCATGCAACCTAATCTGGTTCAAACCCTCGAAGGCACCCCCGCGTTCGTTCACGGCGGACCTTTTGCAAATATCGCGCACGGATGTAACTCCGTCGTCGCAACTAAAATGGCCCTGGGCTTAGCCGACTGGGTCGTCACTGAAGCCGGCTTCGGATTCGATCTTGGCGCAGAAAAATTTTTTGACATCAAATGCAAAAGTGCCGGACTCGACACTGCCGCTGTGATCCTCGTAGCCACCTGCCGGGCTTTGAAAACGCATGGGGGTGTCAAGCTCGGCGACCTGACCACTCCCAATCTGGAAGCCCTGCAGAACGGACTAGGCAACCTCGATAAGCATGTGGAGAACATCATGCAATTCGGAGAGAAACCGATCGTTTGCCTCAACCGGTTTGCTGGTGATCACGACGAGGAAATCGATCTTGTGCGAAAACATTGTGCCTCAAAACTTCAGGTTCCCTTTGCGTTAAGCAACGTTTTCGAAGAAGGAGGGGCAGGTGGAATCGAACTCGCACACACCCTCATTCAGCAGGCGGAAAAAGTATCGAATCCTTATAAATCCCTGTACAACTGGAATGAAGATGTGAAATCAAAAATATGGAAAGTGGCAAACAGCATGTACGGGGCACAGAAAATCCACTATGCAAAAAAAGCCGAGCGCGACCTCGCTTCGATCAAAAAGCTTAAGTACGACAAGCTACCAGTATGCATCGCCAAAACTCCGGCTTCACTCACTGACGATCCCAAAGTCGTGGGCCGACCCGAAAATTTCAGCGTAACCGTACGTGAAATCCTGATCGCCGCAGGGGCTGGATTCCTTATCCCCATCACCGGCGACATCCTGCGCATGCCCGGCCTATCCAAGACCCCCCAAGCCGAAAACATCCGGGTGAAGGACGGTCGAATCGAAGGAATTAAATAAAGTTTTTCCTACTCAAAATACGCGGCACCGCAGTCGTCAAACTCCTTAATCTCCACCCTCTTCACACAAGCGTTGCCACCATTCACCTTCCCGGACAGCTCCTTGAACAGCCACCGGGCGATGTTTTCCGCTGACGGGTTTTGTGTATCAAACGGCGGAATCTCGTTGATATTTTTGTAATCCAAACGACTTAAAATTTCATCAACATTTTTCTTCAGTACAACAAAGTCTATACCCACACCAATCTTATCGAGCTCCTTCGCCTCCACAGTCACGATGGCCGTCCAGTTATGCCCGTGCAGGTTTTCATATTTTCCTTCGTAGTGGCGGAGCTGGTGTGCTGCAGAAAATCCGGTCTTGACCGTCACTTCGTACATTTCACTTCCCCTTTTAACAGGATGACAGAATTTGCCGGATTGAATTTCAAACCCAGCCAATCTTTAGTTTAAGTCGATTCTTAGAATTTTTATCCTGGGGAGCGGAAGCGACCAGAAAGAATCTCTTAGATTTTTCAAAAGTTAAGAACCGAACCCGCAAATTCTTCTGAGCCAAAAAAGAGATCCTACGCTCCCCTCAAGATGATAACCATCAAAGAGTTCTTGTAGCTTTGTAGCATGAAATTATCAAATTTAAAATTTTTCAGTTTTCTAACCTGTCTTTTGGGGTGGCTCTATCTAAGCCCTTTTATTTCTTCAGCACAGCACGGATGCTTTCGTCGGCCGCATCGATCATAGTTTCTATTTCTTTTTCCATAATAATCAGCGGCGGAATAAAATAAATCACGTTACCCAATGGGCGCATGAAAACTCCCCGTTTCAACCCTTCAAGATAAATCCGGTACCCCACGCGCAGTTCCGGAGGAAAAGGTTCCCTGCTTTTCTTGTCACGGACCAGTTCCATGGCAGCAATCATTCCCGTCTGGCGAAATTCACCACACCATTCAAGTTCGCGCAACCGGTTCCCTACTTCACCCAAGTATTTTATTTTTGGCTGAAGGGTTTCCAGAAAGTTGTTTTCCCGGAGCATAGTGATTGTTTCGTTGGCACAGGCACAGGCCAACGGATTAGCCGTGTAACTATGGCTGTGAATAAACAGCTTCATTGAAGAGGGTTCGCCATAAAACGCCTGAAAGATTTCTTCGCTCGTCAACGTAGCCGCAAGTGGCAGGTAACCCGAAGTGATCCCCTTGGACAGACAGAGAAAAGTCGGGCTGAGTCCATGCTCCCCGCAAACAAAAAGCGCACCCGTACGTCCAAACGCCACTGCAACCTCATCGTAAATCGTATGCGCTCCAGTGGAGGCGCAGGCATCCTCAAGTTTTTTAAGATAAACAGGGGGATACATTTTCATTCCCGCCGCGCCCTGCACCAGGGGTTCGATCACCACACCTGCAACCGTTTTTGCATTTTCAGCAAGGGTTTTCTCCATCGGCTCAAAACATTCGGCTCCACAGCTCTCCGGTCGCAGGTTATATGGACACCGAAAGCAGTCGGGTCCGGTTACCTCAATATTTTCCATGAGAACTTTTTCAAATTTTTCGCGGAATAAATCGATACCACAAACTGACAGCGCGCCCAGGGTTTCGCCGTGGTATCCACCGGAGAGATGAATGAACCGGACCCGTTCCACCTGTCCAGTCTGCTGCCAGTATTGCAGACTCATTTTCAGGGCGACCTCGACGGAGGTGGAACCGTTATCCGAGAAAAAAACGCGCGTTAAATGGGAAGGCGTCAGATCGACCAGCGAACAGGCCAAGTCGATTGCGGGCGAATGCGTGACCCCGGCGAACATGACGTGCGCCATACGGTCGGCCTGGTCTTTCAATGCCGCATTGAGCCGCGGGTGATTGTGTCCGAACAGATTCACCCACCACGAGGAAATGACATCCATGTACCGCTTGCCGTCCCTGTCGATCAGGTAGATGCCCTCCCCTCGTTCAATAAGAAGAGGTGGAATGGATGCATGGTCCTTCATCTGGGTACAAGGATGCCAGACGGCCCGAAGATCGCGGTCCAAGTCGGGATCGTTCTTTGGGTTATCGAGCATAATCAGGTCCGGAGGGCCGATTACAAGTTGTACCGGCTTGGAGAAAACTCGGGAATCTCTTCCCTTAAAGTTTCTAAAATCGTTTCGGCAATATAATCCGCCTGATGCGGGGTCTGTAAAATTCCGTTGCGGTGATGTCCGGTCGAGTAATAAAGGTTTGCATAGCGCGAACTTTTTCCCATGATAGGCATCAGGTCCTCGGCAGCCGGGCGCAAACCGGTCCAGCTTTCAATCAGCGGTGCGTCCTCAAGGCAAGGCATAACTGCTGCGGCCCGATCGATGAGGTCGCGGATCACCTCTTCCTCGATTAACGGGTCGAACCCCCGATCCTCCATGGTGGAACCCAGAACGAACCCGTTCCCTCCGCGCCACGGGACGATATAAGTGAGCATTCCATGCACCGTGTAATCAAGCAGGTCATCGTCCACCTGCAAACGACACATCTGCCCCTTGATCGGCTTGAGCGGGAGAGACACGCCGAGAATATTTGCAAGCTGGAGCGACCAGCTGCCGGAGGCAAGCACAAATTTTTGCCCCCTCACCTCCCCCGCATCGGTCACCGCCGCCCCCACCGAAGACGCGTCATGGATGAATCCGGTCGCGTTTTTTTCGAGTACTTCTATCCCCAGTTTTCTTGACGCGGCGGCCAGTGCATCGTGCATTTCCCGGTTGTTGACCTGCCCCTCCCCGACCCACATTACCTCGCCGCACGAATCCGACAGAGTCGGAACCTTTTCCCGCCGCCGCTCGGGTGACCACAGTTCATGAGGAACATTTTCCTCCCGGAAAAAACGAATCCGCTCTTCCCAGTTCCCCTCATAGGATGCCGATGGCATGAGGGATCCGGTCGTAGACAGATAAATGGAAACACCGCTCACCGAAACAAGTTCTTCAATGAAGCGAGGGTATTTCTCTAACGATTCGCGGCAGAACCGAAAAAACCGATCGGCCTTCCCACATTCTGCGAAGGGGGCCAGCATGCCCGCAGCGGCACGCGATGCCATAAGAGAGTTCACCGGATCTCCCAGAACAGCCAGCCTGAGCCCCGGATCTATCCGCTTCAACCGGAAGGCGACACTGTGACCAATGATTCCGGCCCCGATCACCACTATGTCAAATAAGCGTTGTTCCATGAAAATCTTTAACAGGATTAATCCACATTCTATACGAGATCTCCACCACCCACCAGCCTGGTAAACCGGCTTTTCCTGGTTCGTTTCAATAATGTTGATCCTTTACCTGTCATTATGTTACTTTTCTGGGTATCTTTAGATAGGATAAGGGGCTAGGATCTTCCGAATCCGCGATCCATTAATCTTTTACAGAGCTGATCATGACTGAAAATAACGAAAGCACCACCGCCGATTCCGAATTCGCAAAAAAAACAGCGGCGCGTGTAGAACCCATTTTGAAGCACTTGGACACGGAAGATGTCGTTATTGAAAAAGAAAAAATCAGCGAACTGTTCGTTGAGTTATGGGAATATGAAGACGGCGAAAACTTAAAGCCAGAGACCCAACGCCTGACGACGATTGCCCTCTTCATATATGCCACCCATAATATCCTCGACAATTACAATATTCGGATTAACAGCGCGCGAACTCATATCATCGAAGCCCTACGCGCATGGGTGAAACCGGAGTTGGAAAAAGCTGTCGCAGCAGAGAAGGCAGCGGACGATCCATTTAAAGCCTTTATTGAAAATAATCAGCCTAAAATCGACGAGGAATACCCCTGGGAGCATTTCATGATCGAACATAAAAAGGCCGACGCCGGGGAATGGAACTATAAAATGAAACAATGCTGGTTCGCACGGTTCTTCATCCGGCTCGGTCGGGTCGATTATATCGAGACCGCCTGCGGGTTCGATAAGATTCCATGGGAGGCACGCCAGGATTATGTTGACCTGAAACTCTCCAACCTGTTTGCAAAACTGGGAACCCTCTGCCAGTTCAAATACACTCCAGCAAAAAAGTAAGCCCCTCCGGAAACCGTCAAAGGTCTCCCGCAAAGCTCTAGGCCACACAATAGTTATCGACGATTTCAGTGCTTGGTAACGGCCGGAAGTTTCTGGATGCTGTCTGTATCTGGAGGAAGGTTTGACCCGTCCGGAACCTGAGGGTCAACGATAATTGGTAAAATTCATTGCGATTTCGAAATCCTTTTCCTTAAGTGCGGCGATCACCGATTGCAAATCGTCCCTGTTTTTTCCACTCACCCGCACCTGGTCATCCATGACCTGCCCCTGAATCTTAAGACCCAGCGTCTTGATAAACTTCACCACTTCCTTTCCCTTCTCTTGGGGAATCCCTTGTTGAATCTTTATCACCTGCCGCACGGTACTGCCTGCCGCCGGTTCCACCTTGC
>CAJWLY010000092.1 GCA_913043155.1 uncultured Nitrospinaceae bacterium
AAAAAGGGGACAAAGAAATGAGAACTCTTAGATGCGTACTTCTGGCACTTCTTCTTCTCCTTAGCGGTTCCTCCATCGCATTTGGGGACGCTTTCCGGGATGGTGTAGATGCTGTCGAAAAAGGAGACTATAAAACAGCATACATTATATTCCTGCCGTTGGCAGAACGAGGAGATGCCAGAGCACAATGCAACTTGGGAGTAATGTACGACAACGGACTTGGGGTTCCAAAAGATTACAAAGAAGCATCCAAGTGGTTTCGTCTTGCCGCAGAACAGGGTGATCCGTATGCACAGCACAACTTGGGAGGGATGTATGACCAAGGGCAAGGAGTCGTGCAAGATCATGTGTTAGCGTATATGTGGTTCACTCTTTCTGGTTCTCAGGGGATTGAAAGTGCCATATTCAACAGGAGAAAGTGTGCAGAAAAAATGTCTCCAGACCAAATAGATGAAGCACGCGAAATGGCAGTAAGCTGGAAACCGAAGAACCTGGTGTAAAGAACCACCCCTGGCATCCCAGGAGTCCCATCATGCGACTTACCTGGATTATATTAGAGAAATTAACCAAACGAGATAACCCTGTGGGGTTGTCTCGTTTTTTTGTTTTTTGAGATATGAAGACTCTTAGGTACGTACTTCCAGCGCTTGTTCTCCTCAGCACTTCTTCCATCGCATTGGGGGACGATTTCCAGGATGGTGTTGATGCAGCCAATAGAGGAATCTACAAAACAGCATACAAGGTATTTTCAGAGTTAGCAGAACAGGGAGATGCCAGAGCACAATACAACCTGGGATTTATGCACCTTGAAGGACTGGGGGTTTCAAAAGACTCTAAAGAAGCATTCAAGTGGTTTCGTCTTGCCGCAGAACAGAGACAAGGGAGAGCACAACACAGTTTGGGGATGATGTATCTTCAAGGGGATGGAGTTCGAAAAAACTCTAAAGAAGCATTCAAGTGGTTTCGTCTTGCCGCATATCAGGGGTATGCTGACGCACAATTCCACATGGGGATGATGTATCTTGAAGGAGAAGTCGCTCCGGAGGATAATGTATTAGCACATATGTGGTTCGCTCTTTCTGCTGCTCGCGGGGTTGAAAGCGCCGTACACCACCGGAAAGAGTGTGAAGAGAAAATGTCTCCATCTCAAATAGAACAGGCACAAACAATGGCAATGAACTGGAGACCGAACAAATAGGCGCTGCAAAAAAAACCACCCCATCCGATCCCGGCGATAGCCTAGCTGTTGCCTCACCAAATGAGGGAGATTTAGCGAGAGGTCGTCCCCTTGCCGTTTCCACCGCTGCCTCACGACCTTCCCTTCGTTCCCTGACCAAGGTTCTTCAGTTTCTCAACGGCAAACCGTCAGTGATGGTGCCCTCCCGCACCGTGCGCGTGACCGTGCTGCAGTTCCTCGGCCGTGGCCTGTCGAACTTCAATCACTTCCACAGAAAAATGTAGCGTTTCTCCGGCAAGCGGGTGGTTTCCATCGAGTATCACCTCATCGCCCTCGACGCCCTGAACAGTGAAGTGGGTCTGCTTGTCACCTTCCATATTGGCGGTAACCTGCATACCCGCCTCAATATTTGCGTCGGCCGGGAACTTGTCGCGGCTCGCTTTCATTTTGAGTTTCGGTATCACTTCGCCGTAACCCTCCTGCGGCGTCACAGTCACTTCCTTCTTGTCTCCGACGGCAAGCCCCCCCAGGACCTTCTCGAGTCCGGGCACGATCTGGCCATGTCCGTGCAGGTAGGCCAAAGGCTCGGCAGCGTTGGAACGGTCCAGTTCCTCACCGTTTCCTTTTTTCAGGATGTAGCCCAATGTGACCACAGAGTCTTTCTTGATCATGACTTGTCCTTTCCTATTGGTTTGAGAAGAAAGTATCTCTCAGTCAACTATATTTTGGTTAGCCCAGAATAAAAAGAACACCACTACCCTCAGGAGACCTCAAAGAACAGATAGGCCAAGCGCGGCTGCTCACCCAAATTAAGATTTGGATGGTCTGCGGCGAAGTCTTACGATTTTGCCCTGCTTGGCCGCAGGGTGGTTTTTTCTGCCTGAAGGTTTCCTGGTCCTTTCCGCGGGCCGGGAAGTAAAATTGTTATTTTTAGCCTTGCGGTTGCCAAAAGCTTTACCGCCTGCCCCATTTCTGTTTTTTCCCTTTGATGCAACAGTTTGAGAATGATAAGGATGGTCATCCACAACTTTAACAACACGGTTTATTGTCCTCTCGATATTTTTCAAATAACCGCGTTCGCCCGCATCGCAAAATGAGAGTGCCATCCCGGCCGCACCGGCGCGTGCCGTTCTGCCAATTCGATGCACATAACTTTCTACCTCGTTGGGCAGTTCAAAGTTTATGACATGGGTAATACCCTCGACGTCCAATCCCCTCGAGGCAATGTCAGTTGCGACCAGAACCCTCACCTTACCCTCACGAAATTTCTTCAGTGCCTCCATTCGTGCGGGTTGAGACTTGTTACCGTGGATCGCGTCTGCCTTGACACGAACCTTATTCAGGTTCTTGACAATTTTATTGGCCCCGTGTTTTGTTCGGGCGAAGATGAGTGCTCTTTCAATGCTTTCATCCTGCAGGACGGATTCAAGCAAGGCGCCCTTATTCTCCCGATCAACAAATAAAACCCTCTGTTCGATCTTCTCGACTGTACTGGCCGGGGGATTCACCGTGATCTTGACCGGGTCATTCAAAAAGTCGCGTGTGAGGCGGAGGATCTCGTCTGGCAAAGTCGCAGAAAACAATATGGACTGACGGCTTTTAGGAACCATTGAGTATATTTTCTTGATATCGGGCAGGAAGCCCATATCCAACATCCGGTCCGCTTCGTCAAGCACGAACATATCGATCTTGTCCAACCGAAGACAGCGCTGATTTAACAGGTCGAGTAACCTTCCCGGAGTCGCAACCAGAATATCCACACCCCTCTTTAACGAATGGATTTGTGGTTTCGGCCGCACCCCTCCATAAATAACGGTTTGGTTTAATTTCAGGTATCGCCCATAAACCTTGAAACTTTCACTTATTTGAACAGCCAGTTCGCGGGTGGGTGTGAGCACCAGCGCCCTCACGCTCTTGGAGTCGGGAACCTGGGGGTTCTCTGCCAGTCTCTGCAGTATAGGCAATGCAAAGGCCGCCGTTTTTCCCGTTCCCGTTTGTGCACACCCTAATAGATCGCGGCCCTGCAAAAGGTGCGGAACGGCCTGTTTTTGAATCGGGGTGGGAAGGGTATATTCTTCCTCACGCACAGCGCGGTGAATAGGTTTGATCAGGTTCAGGGTGCCGAATCCATCTTGCGGGGAACACGTAATTGTATCTGTTAACATAATTTCCTTTTTTTACTTGAACAGTTATTAAAAAATGATTAATGACGAACACTAGTTCCACAGGATCACCATCAGATTTCGAGCGCGAAAACTGGGCAACTAACATTCTAATGTTTTAGGGGATTTGAGCTTTATTGAGAAAACGGGGGAAAAAATCGACAACCGAGGAAGGTCGGATGCTGCTCAACCAAAACGGCAAACCCATCTTGGCGGCACACCTGTAATTCTCTAGACGGCTACAACCACTAAATTTTGAAGCATTCTAATACATTTCATAAAAAATAGCCAGTTAAATGTAAGAATACCCTATGGCACGTGTTGGTCCTTAGCAGTACCGGTTATTCCACCATCGGCTTGGCAGGTTTTATCACTGGGGAGCTAAGACACAGCGAAACCCGATATCTGTGTACCTTATCGTCGGGCTGTTCTGGCCTCTATAAGTGGAGCGGGAATAGTTGGGGTGGGCATACCAGGACCCGCCGCGCATGATCTTGTTGATGCCGCTCGCCGGACCCTTTGGGTTGGTTTCAGGCTGTTCACTGTATGAGTTTTCCCAGTCTACCACCCATTCCCAAACGTTCCCTGACATGTCATAGAGGCCAAACGCGTTGGGCTTCTTCTGCCCGACCAGGTGGGATCGACTTCTCGCATTTTTGGCAGTCCAGGAAAAAGCAACATCTGATTTATCGCCCCAGTAAAATTTCGTTGTACTTCCGGCACGTGCCGCATATTCCCACTCAGCTTCGGTAGGAAGGCGCTTATTCACTGCTTGGCAATACTCATTGGCTTCGTGCCACGTCACTCTCTCTACGGGTCGATGGTGGCCCTTGAACTTGGCAGGTTCTTCACCGGACTCTCCGGGCTCAAGGTATCCACCCGTAAAAGTTCCGCTTATGAAAATGGATGGATTGGAACCCGTTACTTTTTCAAACTCCTGTTGCGTGACCTCGAACTTGTCTATGAAAAAGGGACCTAGTGTCACCTCATGGATCGGTTTTTCATCCCTGTCACCTCGCGTGGAACCCATCATGAATGTTCCCGCGGGAATCAACACCATTCCTTGCGGAGGGATTTCCTTAAATTTTTGTAAAAACTTTTCATGCTCAGCTTTGACTCCGGCGGCCTGTTCCCTGGGCTCGGGGTTTTTCGTCTGCGATGAAGCCTTATGGGGCTGGGTATAGCCCAAATCAGCCCCCGGGAAGACCATGACCAGGGCCATCAGCAGACAACCCAGAGTAAATTCATTTTTTTTTCTCATAAAAAAATATAATACAGGTTCAATACTTTTTCTTAAACTGCGCCGGACTGAGAAGGAACGCGCGCACTTTTTGTTCCCGCCCATTCAATAACACTTTCTAAAACGTGTACTGAAACTGAAGATAGATGAAGTCGACATCGTTATCCGCCCCGGAATCCTGAATGAAGTCACCGGCAAAGAAATGGCTGTAACCAAACAACCCCAAAAGATGCCGGTCAAATTTGAATTTGGCTGTGAAGTCCACCTCAGACCCAACGTTACGGGCGGTTGCGGCATTGCCCTTGCGGACCACGCCTCCGCCGGCATTGTACAGTGCGTCGGCATCGGAGGCACGCCAGAAAAGATGACCATTGGCGTTTACGGTCAGTTTGCGGGCTGGGTGCAGGGCAACGCCCTGATTGAAGTCGATGATGTTCTGGCGGCCGATGATGTCCATAAATCCAAGATGGGCGTGGCCCAGGGGAAACAGTTGATTAAAAGTTTCCACATCGCTTCCTGACGAATCATCGCCACTGGCATAGTCGAACCCCAGGAAAACACGCGGTCGCCCCCACCCATCCGCGAACCGGTAGCCCACTTGAGTGGCGACCATGTACGCATTGATACCACCGGAACCCAGGTTGCCAAACTGGTGGGCTCCTTCCAGGTCGTAGTCGAATGACGTGTTGGGGAACCCGCCCCAAATCCGCGCCCCGAGTGTCTGCCGACTTTCAGTGCCTGCAGTTCCATTGAACGATTGTCCCTCACGGTCGATGCCCAGCCAGTAAAGATCGAGTCCGGTGCGGGCGATCTTACCCATGCCATAGACTCCGAAAAACTCGCTGCCCTCATCGGAATCATTGAATTCATATTTCTGCACCGGAGCAAACCGAGACCAGAAACCATGCGTCTTCCATTCCCCGGCCTGCAAAATCCCCGTGATCCCGTCCCAGGCACGGAGCGTATTCCCCCAGGGCAAGGTACTGACCAGTCGCTGCTTGCCAAACCCCATGGACTGTCTGCCCGGTCGAAGGACCAGGGTCGCCTGGCGGGGGAGATGAATGCGAAGATCGATGAAGGCCTGCTGAAGGGCAATGGTGTCGAAATCGAGGGTCCGTCGCCCATCTGGAAGGTCACGGCCCTCAGACAAGGCACTCTTTCCCTCGACAAACACGCGAAGGTTCTTCCCCAGGTGCAAGTCGGAATGGAGAAGCAGGCGCCAGAGCAAAAATGCGTCGTCAGAAGTGGCAGGGGCACCAAAGGAGAAGTCCGTCCAGTCCTCGAACCGAAGACGCATGTGCCCGCCAAAACTGGCCCATACCGCACCCTGTTCGTCGAGCGGGAGGTACTTGATCTGATCCCAGGGATCAGCCCGCTGCGGTTCCGGGACGTCTTTCAGCACCGACCAATCTTCCCGGTAGCGGAAAAACTTCCACTGCGGACGATCTACCTCTTCGATTCCCGGTTGATTCAGTTTTGGAGATGGAGGCTGGGCCTGGGAAAGGCCAGCGAAGGAAACGACTCCCAGACACGCAACGAAAAGGAGTCGCAATAGACGCCGCGGTCGGTGGTTGCCCTCCTTAAAGGACAACCACGCTGCAGCGAGTAGAAAACTAAAGTTAAAATTCACCGGTCACAGGGTAAACCATTCCCAGGTTTTGAACCGCGGTGCTCCAACCGTTCACTTCTTGTAGTTGAAGGTTTTCTTTTTCGAACTGTAAGGCTTGGTCCCCTTC
>CAJWLY010000093.1 GCA_913043155.1 uncultured Nitrospinaceae bacterium
GGGTATCCCACTTTTGCGAGATGACCAGTCCGGTCATCAGTGCCAGCACGAGTGGACCAAAAAACAGGAGGCCTTTGAGGTTGGCCGCCATTAGATCGATTAGGGGGAGCTCCCGTCGGATATGATCCGATAACAGTATCGGGATATGGGAGGTCCGGTCGTGAGTGCGCTTGAGAGGAAAACAGGTTAGGGCAAAAAAGAGAACTCCGCAACCCAAGCCGAAACCCCACTGGGAAAAAACGATGGTCCAGAACACCGAACCTACCTCGTGGCTTTTAAACCAGATCCAGTCGAAGTAAAAGCTGATGATCTTTTCGGCGAACATCGAGCCAATAATAACGATACCGGCCAGAATGATTAGCCATTTTTTCTTAAGATTCATAGTTTCTCCTTCAGGAGGTTTTCCATTTGATCGAGCAGCCCATCGATGGGACTTGTTCGTTGGGTACCGGACGTCCTGCGAGGATGTCCTCGAGCGCCGATTTCAAGTCCTGCCGAGTCACCTGTTCGGGATGCTCCCAATTGTCATCAATCCGGCCCCGGTACAGAAGTTTCCGTTCTTCGCCATAAACATAAAGATCAGGTGTGCACACAGCGCCATATGCTTTTGCAGTTTCTTGCGTTTTGTCGAACAGGTAGGGAAAGGAGATGCCCCTCTCCTGTGCGACAGTCTTCATATTGCCAAATGAGTCGTCAGGGTACCGCGTCGCATCGTTGGAGTTGATCCCAATAAGCTGTACTCCGCGTCCCGAAAAAGCATTTTGCAGGTCGATCAATCGCTGCAGGACTGCTTTTACATAAGGGCAGTGGTTGCACATGAAAATGATGACAAGGCTTCTCCGATTTGCGAAGCTGCTCAGTGTGTAGGTTTTACCGTCAACGCCTGGAAGTTCGAAATCATGGGCCAAAGTTCCTAGCTGGCCTGTGGTGGAATGTAGGAGCGCCATTAATGTCCCAGGGTAAATGAGCGTGAGAAATGGAATCAGAACCTTCAAAGACCGGTGGTGGAGAGATGCTAACACGTTTCAGAACAGGATGAACACCAAAAATATGGTATGCCCTTATAACTTAATCGGAAATAAAGAATTGCGAATAAAATTAAAAGTTTTTATTCGCTTTTACAGGTCATTCCGGTAACGCGGCAGGTGTAACACGCAGAGTGGGCAAGTGCGAATGGGCGCAGGGTTTCCTTAAGCACATCGCCCATGTTCGCGTCATTGTGATCGACTAGGATGGGGCAAACATAGATTCCTTTTTCCGTTGCCATGCGTGATGTGGCGCATTGAAGATTGGTGATGTCGTAGTTCTCGAAACATTTCTCGGTGACATGTTCATCACTGGAATAGGCCCGAAGATTTTCCTCCAGACGGCCAATGAGGAATCCGGGAAGAATCTTGAGACGTGGTTCCGGCACATCCAGGGATTTCAGGAACTCAAGAAAGCGGGCTTCCATTTCTAGGTCTTGTCCATCGTCCCAACTGCGAGTTACGGTGAGGATGGGGGGAAATCCGGCGGACCCGAGATTGCGGATTCCTTTGACGGCGCGGTTGAAACTCCCTTTTCCCCGAATCTTATCGTTGGTTTTTTCCTCAAAACTTTCCATGCTTACGCGAAACTGTAGGGGATGCGGGGATCGGCCCTGAATTTTACGTAGTTGCGCCGCTTTTTCTGATGTGATGAGCGTGCCGTTGGTTAACACGTCTAAAGGTCCGTGTTGCAGAATAGCTTCTAGGATCTCGAAGATTTCCGGGTTCATAAACACTTCGCCGCCGGTGATATAGTAGTCCTTGGCGCCAAGCAGTCTCGATTCTTTCAGGAGGTGTCGGACTTGAGAGAGCTTCATCATTCTGTGCGTATGGTTTTGCGGTCCACAACTGATGAAGCAATGGGTACATTGCAGGTTGCACAGAGTTCCTCCCACCTGTATCCACAGAGTGTCGAGCTGAACAAAAGGCACTTCGGGAATCATGCGTTGCTGGGGGCGGGCCATTATTTTGGATGGGTGAGTCATGTCGATGAAATCAGCCTAGCAAAAGGGAATGCCTGGTTTCAAGGAATACAGGCCGCGGCAAGGAAATTAATCCTTTTCCTTAAATAAGTCGGTAACTTGGAGGTGGGATATTGCTAGTACCCTACAAACCTGCCGATTCGTAGGAATCGCTCACGTCTTTGATCCGAAGTTTCCGACGCAATGCGGCGAATCCTTCCAGTGCCTTCCGTCCGAGTGGAGATTTGTATATGGGCTTGGCGTTGAGTTTGGCCGATTCGGGCGAGTTGGTGAAGAAACGTGTATCCAGCGGCGACAGGTACCGGCAATGGGGGAAAAGCCACTTGAGAGGAAGCCCGGCGTTCTGGGTCGATTGTTCCAAGTACCGGGCGGCCTCCGCGGCACGGTGGTGTTCTTCTCCTGTCACGATGCTCGGTACGATTAGCTTTAGCAATGGGACGATCCCTTTTCCGGTCAGGTAATTAATTTTTTCTTTTAATAAATCGAGGGGACCCGGAACCAGAAATAACTCGGTCCATACCGTTCCCGGCGGGAAGATGCCCGTGGCGTATTCCAGTGCGCTGTGAACCATTGGCGGTAAGATGACGTCATCCTTTTTGGCAGTTCCAACAAATCCTTCGAGCGGGAGGTTGAGCAGATCGACCCCCGCTGCGTAAACTTTGTCTAGAGACCGCTTGTCTTTCGGAGGGAATCCGCGCAGGGCGACGAAGGTGCTGAACTCTTTCTTGATCGCCTGCACCACCGGGGCTAGCCGTGTGAACCCTCGGTCGGGTTCGCGGCAATAGTCCAGATTGAGCTGGACTAGATCTGCAGATCCTTCCTCGAATGCCGATTTGATCACTGATAGAATCGTTTCCCGTGACAGGTTGAGTCGGCTTTTTTGTCCAACGGCACGCAGAAACAGGTTTAGGCAGTAGCCGTCTATACAGGCGTTTTCCGAAACCGGGGACCGTTTTTTCATTTGTTCACGAACGAAATTGGGTAGCGGGACGATGCCGACTTCGATCTCTTCCCCCCTGGAGTGGAGCTTTAGAACCTCTCTACTCAGTTTGAGCTGTGGGCGGCCTTCGCCGGGTTCCTTGATCGGGACTTTGACGATAAAGTTTTCTGCCAGAGACAGCGCAATCTCTTCTCCGGGCCGTCCATCACAGTACCCGCAGATCACTTCCGAAACGGTGCGGACGTCTTCCGGGATAACCAATCCATTGTTGATTAAATCCAGTTTGAGTTGGCCGTAGCTTTCCATAATATCTTTATTCGAAATTCGCGTGCAGTTACAGTTGGTCAAGAAGTTTTTGATAAATTCCAGAAAACCCTCCGGAAGACATGATCAAGACCACGTCCTTCGGGCGGCATTCGGTGGCTATTTTTTCCACTATGGCATCCACTTCAGGGATGAAATGCGCGTCGCCTCCGTTCTGGTTGATGTCCTCGATCACCCGTTTTGGGTTCAGCCGCTCTTCGGGTTTTATTTTGTCTGGCGCGAAGAGTTCCGCGAGGATCACCCGGTTGGCTGCGGCGAAGCATTCGGGCAGTTTGCTCTCAAACACGTTCCGTCTGGACGTTGCGGAACGCGGTTCGAATACGGCCCATATTCTGTGCCCGGGATACGCTTCCCGCACCGCTTCCAAGGTGCGCCGGATCGCTGTTGGGTGGTGTGCAAAATCGTCGATCACCGTGATCCCGTTTTTAACACCCACAATTTCCTGCCGCCGTTTGATTCCCTGGAAATCCGTAAACGCCTTTTCAATATCTCCAGCGGTAAGACCCAGTTTGAGCCCCATCGCTGCTACCGCCACTGCATTTTCTACGTTGTGCCGCCCAATCATCGGGAGCTGAAAAGTTCCAGCGGTCTTGCCCCGGTGACACAAGGTAAAATGTCCACTGCCACCCTCGAAGCGATAGCCATCCGCCGACCAGTCGGCGTCTGAGGAAAACCCGTAGGTTTCCACCGTGCATGTGGCGCCGGCGAGAACTTCTCGGGCATGTCGGTCCGAAAATTCTACCAGCAAGAATCCTTCAGGGTCGATGGTTCTCACGTATTTCCGGAACGAGTCTTTGATGTGGTCGATATCCCGATAAATATCGGCGTGATCAAATTCGATACCTGTGAGTATCGACGCAAATGGTTGGTAGTGAAGAAACTTGGGTCCTTTATCGAAAAAAGCGGTGTCGTACTCATCCCCTTCGGTTACAAAAAAATTGCCTTGCGGAATGGCGTGATTGCTATCAAAATTTTTTATCCATCCGCCGACCATGAAGCCGGGGCAACATCCGGCGGAATGCAGCATCCAGCTTAACAGCGCAGTAGTGGAGGTCTTTCCGTGCGTCCCGGTAACGACCAGCGACTTTCGTTTTTTTAGAAAGAACCTTCTCAAGGCTTCAGGAAGCGAGGTGTAGGGAAGACCCTTTTCCTGAAGAGCCAGAACCTCTTCGTTATCTTTCGATACAGCGTTGCCAATCACAATCAGGTCGATACCATCGGGGATGTTCGTGCGCCGATACCCCGGCTTAATGTCGATCCCGGCCGATTTCAGAAGCGTGCTCATGGGTGGGTAGATGTTAGAGTCAGATCCTGTGACTCGATAACCAGATTTCTTGAGCAACCCGGCAAGAGAGGCCATTCCTGTGCCGCAGATAGCGATCAGGTAGATCGATTGGGTCTTTTCGTTGGGAACCATTCCGGGAGATTTTAGGCCTCGCTCCCGGTAAAGTCAAGATATATCAATGGTTTTGGGGGAGAGCAAAAGCGCTGAAGAAACTTGTTTTAGCAACAGAGCTAAATCATCAGCAACGCGGGATCATCCTCAGCGATCAGGATTTTCCAAGTTTTGTTCAGGCTCCAAGGATGTCAACGTTTGTTGTGGTTGTGACATGATTCATCTGTATTCTTGCAGATTTAATTTGCGCTCAAGGTCATTTTAACAATGCCTTCAATCGGGATAGATCATCAATCATATAATGGGGTTGGGATTCCTGCAGGGCCTGGGAATTGCCCAATCCGTAACTGACACCGCAGGTCCATACTCTAGCGCGCTTCCCGGTTTCAATGTCTATAGCGCTGTCTCCGACCATAAGCACTTGCTCGGGAGAACAGTTGAACTGGCGCATGAGAAAGTGTAATCCGCTGGGATCGGGTTTTTTTGTCTCCAGACTGTCTCCTCCAAGCACGGCATGGAAAGGATGGCGAAAATCGAGCGCGTTGAGTATTCTTTCAATGAAAGCAGCGGGCTTATTGGAAAAAATCGCGTTTTTTTTATAGGAAAAGTGTTCAACTGTTTCCCGGGTGTTGGGGTAAAATTCTGTTTGGTCCAGCAGATGATCGCTATAATGTTTGCGGAATAGGGTAACAGCATGTTTGATGTCGCCGTACCCAGTGCCGTTCAACGCCTGCTCCATAAGCCTGTGCATACCGCCTCCTACGTAGGTGCGGATGATTTTCCGACTTAGTGAGCGTAGGTTCAACTCTTTCAGGGCGAGGTTTACCGAATCGGCGATATCGGCTAGGGTGTTGACCAGTGTGCCGTCGAAATCGTAAACGATTAGGGATAGGGCTTTCGGTTCCGGATTCAAGTGGGAATGCTTGCGTTATTCATGTCCGCTGGTGGTATACCGGTGGGCTCGTACGATGCGCCTGTCGTCAAACAGGATCACAAGGTCCTTGGACTTTGTCGTGTCTATCAGGCTCCATACGTCGAACTGGTAGGTCCACATGACACGGCCGTTTTCGACGCCTTCCTTGAACGGGGGGCCGAATCTGTCAAGAATGTCGACTTGCGTGGTCACGCCATTCTGGATCGTGCGAACTTGGGAGGTGTCGAAGTTGTTACCCATGGTTCCGCAGCCCATCGTCAGGGACAAAATCAGGATACCTGTAATGCCTAAAATCTTGTCTTTCATGACGCTTCTCCTCGATAGCTGGGATGAAAACACAAAATCGCCGGACTCTGGGAATCCGCCGTCGATGACCATGGATGCCGATACGGATAAGTCTACCAGAATGGATAAAAAAACCATAACTTTTACGTTTAGTAAAGAGGAACGCTTATGAGCACAGTAAATAACATGATCTGTCTGGTGTTTCTAGGCGTTGTGTTGTGGATGTTGTCAGGTTGCATCACGGTGCCTTCCGATAATTCCGCCATCACATCGGAGCCCGCTGGGATGATGGCGTATGAGTC
>CAJWLY010000094.1 GCA_913043155.1 uncultured Nitrospinaceae bacterium
GCGACAACGAGATCGCCCACATTCAAATCGTGGGAGAGTCCGCCTGCATACCCCGTAGACAGGATTAGAGAAGGTTCTACTCTGTGCAATACATCTTCAAGAACTTTGTTGGCGCATTTTTTTCCCACGCCTGTCCGCACCAGAACAATGGACCGGTTTTCCCAGGTTCCCGACCAGACGTCGCCGTGACCCGCCTTGAACTGGTCCTCAACCAACATCTTCCCCCTGATCCCTGCAATTTCTTCCCTCAGTGCGCCCAATATGAGAACTGGCTGGTCCATCTCGTGAAATCTCCTCCATGCGTACAATCCTAAGGATTAAACCGAAAAGACGCCAAGGACGCAAGCCGAAGGTTCTCACATAGGAAAAAACATCTGGCAGGATAAACAAGATCGATTAAGAGACAATCTCTATTTAGCCCCTTATACAAGGGGCTTTCGTGTTCTCCCAAAAGGAAGCGGGAAAACGCTTCGACACCCCGAGAGGAAGTCTTTGACAAAGGTCAGTAGGCGCTATCGGTATTTATCTATCCTCACCGGTGGTTTCCTTTATAGATTCGTGGCTTAGCTCGAAAGAGGTTTTCCGGTGTCCGCATTCACTCTGTTATCCTTTTATGATACCTTTACCGACCGAACTCAAAGAAAGGTCATGGCAAAACCGAAACACACCATTCCACTCCGAGCTGGCGATCGACTTGAGCTTGAAATAGAGACCCAGAGTTCCAGCGGCGACGGAATCTGCCGGCACGAAGGGTACACTCTGTTTGTTCCCGGCGGACTGGTCGGTGATCGCGTTTGGGCGGAAGTGACCAAGACCACTCCTCGGTTTGGCGTGATGCGCATCCTAGAAAGGCGGGTTGATTCGCCCTACCGCATAGCCCCCACCTGTCCCGTCTTCGAGCAATGCGGCGGATGCAAACTACAGGATCTTAAATATAAAAAGCAAATGGAGTTCAAAGTTGGGGTTGTTGCCGACGCATTGAAGCATATTGCAGGAATCGACCCACCCGCCATCCGATCTGTTCCCGCCGAGCAGGTTTATCGTTACCGCAACAGGGGAAGTTTCCCGGTGCAGAAAATCCGGGGAGCGCTTCGTATCGGATTTTTCAAACAAGGCTCCCATGATGTGGTGGACTCGGATCGGTGCGATATTCTTCCCGATCGAATCAACGAAACGAAGGAGTGGGTTCGCGAGCTGCTAATCAAACACGATATTTCGATCTATGATGAGCACAGACACCGTGGGTTTTTACGCGAACTGGTCATACGACATTCTGAAAACAGCGGAGAAATTCTTCTCGGACTCATCACCACAGAAGGAACTTTTCCAGAAACATTTTTAGCAGAAGTAAAATCATCCGACGCGCTTAACCAGCTACATATTCGCGGCATCGTGCAAAACATCAATCCGCAGAAAACCAACGTCATCTTTGGGAATGAAACCCGCGTTCTCTGGGGTGAAAGCTCTTTAAATGAAACCCTAGGTGATTTAAAATTCCGCCTGTCGCTGACTTCTTTTTTCCAGGTTCATCCCCAGCAAACCGTTCAGTTATATGAAACGTTGCGGCAATGGGCGGCCAGCAGCACGGGCCGTATTCTGGACGCTTATTGCGGTGCCGGGGCCATCAGCCTCTGGTTGGGGAAGTCGGGCCTGCGAGTGGCGGGTATCGAGGAATCACCCCAAGCGGTGGAGGACGCACGGGACAACGCTCGGGCGAACAAAATCGAGTCCTGCGTTTTCCTGCAGGGCACCGTAGAAGAACAGATCAAAAAGTTCACTGGCAAACGGGAAGTGGAAACCCTGATTTTGAATCCCCCCCGAAAGGGGTGCTCGGAAAAAGTTCTTCAAGCTGTTTCTAAAATCTCACCGGAGCAAATCATCTACGTTTCGTGTAATCCGGCCACTTTAGCACGTGACCTTACTAGGTTAAAAAAATACCGGATCGACGATCTAGCTGTATTTGATCTATTCCCTCAAACCCAACACGTGGAAACAGCGGTCCTACTGCACCCGACAGCTTCCTAGAAACCATTAAAAGTCTTGCTTTCAACTTTTTCAAAACCGTGCGTGTTTGGGAGTGCGCGGAAAGGGGATTACGTCGCGTATATTTTCCATACCCGTCACAAACTGGACCAGGCGTTCGAATCCCAAACCGAAACCGGAATGCGGAGCCGAACCGAATTTTCTCAGATCCAGATACCATTGGTAGTGACTGGGATCAAGTTCCTTCTCCTTCATCCGTTTTGCTAGCACTTCATAATTATCTTCACGCTGACTGCCGCCGATGATCTCCCCCAACCGTGGCAATAAAACGTCCATCGCACATACCGTTTCACCATCTTCATTGGCTTTCATGTAAAACGGTTTGATTGTATCAGGATAATTAAAGATGACCACCGGTTTCTCAAACACCTCTTCGGATAGGTATCGTTCGTGCTCCGACTGCAGATTGCATCCCCATTCCACCGAGTAAACGAACTTATGCTTCGATTTTTCGAGTAGATGGACCGCTTCAGAATAAGGAATGCGTTCAAACCTGTTCTCTACGATACCCTTATGTCGCTCAAGAAGAGTCTTATCGATTCGCCTGTTGAAAAATTCCAAATCTTCCGAACAATGTTCTAGGACATCGGAAAATAGGTAACGGATAAAATCTTCCGCCAAGTCTATATTGTCTTCGAGATCATAAAAAGCCATTTCCGGTTCAACCATCCAGAACTCGGCGAGATGGCGGCTAGTGTTGGAATTTTCGGCACGAAAAGTTGGGCCAAACGTATAAATTTCGGAGAGGGCCAAGGCATAAACCTCTCCTTCCAGTTGTCCGCTCACAGTGAGGCTGGTTTTTTCTCCAAAGAAATCCTGAGTATAATCGATACCGGCCTCATCCAGCGGAGGGTTGGCGAGGTTCAGGGTCGTCACCTGAAACATCTCCCCGGCACCTTCGCAGTCGCTGGTAGTGATGATGGGGGTATTGAGGTAGACGAATCCGCGGTCCTGAAAAAATGTGTGAATTGAATACGCCAACCGATTGCGCACACGCATAACCGCGCCAAACGTATTGGTGCGCGGACGCAGGTGTGCGATCTCCCGCAAAAACTCGAAAGAATGATGTTTTTTCTGCAACGGATATTCTTCAGTATCAGCCGGACCATACACTTCAATGGCATCAGCTTGGAGCTCAACGTTCTGCCCCTTACCCATAGATTGTACGAGCTTCCCGATCACGCCAATACAACTTCCGGCATGTAGTTTCATAGCAACCCCAGGAAACCCCTCGATTTTATGGTCGGCTATGATCTGGAGATTGCTCAGGCAAGACCCGTCGTTGATCTCGATGAACGAGAACCCGCCCTTGGAGTCCCGTCGCGTGCGAACCCAGCCCATCACCAAAACCTCTGGCACCTCCTCACCCCGCTCCAGGAGTTTTCTTATTTTGACGCGTTTTTTCTTTCCCATTTTATATCCATTTAAACATCACGCACACCTCTGTATGGAAAACAACTTAAAGAATATCAAAAATTTATACCCATCCGCCACAGATTGACATCCCCCCAGTTTTTGGATACCGTATGTCGAAAGACACTATGCCCGTAGACGCTTTCGCCGACGGAATTCGATTCGATTCTAAAACCCCATCACCGTATCGCTAGACCGATAGAACCCCAATGTTCATTTTAGGAAACTTTCTTTCAGCTACCGCCCAGATCTTGAAAATCGTCCTGGAGATTTATATGTGGATCATTATTATCCGCGCTCTGTTATCATGGGTCAATCCGGACCCCTACAATCCGATCGTTCAGTTTCTCAACAGTATCACAGAACCCGTCCTGTATCGAGTGCGGCAGCTCATTCCCATGTCCGGTATGGGAATCGATTTTTCTCCAATCATCGTGATTCTGGCGATTATTTTTTTACAGGCGTTTCTTGTCAATTCAATCGGCATGCTCGCCATGAAACTGCAATAGTTTTATGAGACTCACTTACCTGGACATTCTAGAGCAGTGTTTCCGCGACAAATTCCGAGGATACAATAAGGATGAGGTGGATACCTTCCTCCACCTGGTAGCAGACGACTTCAAGGAAATGGCGGAGGAGATCAAGCAGCTCAATAAAAAACTTGAGCAGAAAGACCGCGTCATTAAACAACTCCAGGAAGAAGGCCCTACACTCGCGCCAGAAATGATAAAGGAAAAGGCCATGCGTATCATCAACGTTGCGAGGGAGCATGCTGATCAGCACCGGAAGAAAACCGAAGAGGAACTATCTACCTTAAAAAACGACATCCTTAAAATGAAACGGGAAAAGAAAAACCTGATTGAAGCCATGAAATCCACCGCCCTGGAACACCTCGCTCAATTCAAAAACAAACAATAGTGTCCCGCACCCCATGGGCCTGAACCTCAAACCGTACAAGGAGGGAATCCAGTTCGCTGCCACCATTCAACCCCGGTCCTCAAAAAACGAGATCTGCGGCCTGCACGGTGATACCTTGAAGATTCGCCTGACCTCGCCACCGGTCGAGGGCGAAGCCAACCGGGCGTGCGTTAAATTCATCGCCAAGTTCCTGGAAGCAACCCCCTCGCGAGTCACCATCGTGAGCGGACTGACGGGCCGAAAAAAAACCATCCGGATCGAAGGGATGAACGCATCGGAGTTCTTCGAAAAAATCCCAACCGCTTTGGGAAACAATTCTTAAACAGAAAGGGCATCATGATTAAAACCGTTGAGTATATTGACGGGAAGGTCCGTATGATCGATCAGACTCGCCTGCCGCTGGAAAAAGTATTTGTCGATTGCCAGACGATCGAGGATGTGGATAACGCGATTCGGACGATGATTATTCGCGGTGCCCCGGCCATCGGTGTTGCCGCGGCGATGGGGGTGAGCTTGGCGGCTGAAGCGATCGGAGCAGAAGACTTCGATACGTTTTATGCCAAACTGGAAAGAAAATGCGATGCGCTGGCAAAGTCTCGTCCGACCGCCGTCAACCTGGCGTGGGGCATCGAGCGGATGAAGAAGGTTGCCTGTAACTCGAAAGACATGAGCATCCCCGAGCTCAAGCGACGGCTGAAGCAGGAAGCACTCGATATTTGCGAAGAGGACATCGCAGCAAATAAAGCTATAGGTAGACACGGCCAGGCACTGATCAGCGACAACAGCACCGTCCTCACCCATTGCAACGCAGGTGCCCTAGCTACGGCTGGATTCGGAACAGCCTTGGGTGTTGTGCGCGCCGCAGTCAACTCGGGTAAAAACATCAATGTTCTCGCCGACGAAACGCGCCCATTTCTTCAGGGTGCACGTCTCACGGTCTGGGAACTGATGGAAGATAACATTCCAGTGAAACTCATTACCGATAACATGAGCGGATTCTTCATGAGCAATAATCAAATAGACGTAGTCGTGGTCGGTGCTGACCGAATTGCAGGCAACGGTGACGTCGCCAACAAGATCGGTACCTACATGGTTGCGGTGATGGCACAGAAACACGGAATCCCATTTTACGTTGCTGCGCCCATCTCCACGCTCGACTTATCGCTTGCTTCGGGTGCAGAAATTCCAATCGAAGAACGGTCCGAAAAGGAAGTGGCGTGTATCAACAACAAACGCATCACCCCGGAAGGCGCAGGCGTCGCTCACCCGGCATTCGACGTAACACCCAACGACCTCGTCTCCGCCATAATCACTGACAAAGGAATCGCCAAGCCACCTTTCACCGAATCTTTAAAGAGGCTTACCCAGTGAAATTGCCTGCGAAGGTATCCTAGTGAAAGCGATGGTTCTGGCCGCCGGGTTTGGTACGCGGCTGCAACCGCTTACTCGCGTGTTGCCTAAACCCATGTTTCCCGTCCTGGGCCGCCCTCTTCTCTCCCACACGTTCGATCTGTTACGCCTAGCTGGTATCCGCGATATCGCGGTCAACGTTCATCACCTTCCGGAATGTATCATCGATCATTACGAAAGCACACCTCCGCCCAACCTCAATCTTCACTTTTCGCGAGAAGAACAAATCCTCGGAACAGCAGGCGGAATAAAAAAGTTGCAAAATTTTCTTGACGATGGGCCTTTCATCGTTATCAACAGCGATGTTGTCACCGACATCAACCTCAACCACGTCATCGAGTTTCACAAAAGCAAAGATGCATGCCTGACACTTGTCGTGCGGCAGGA
>CAJWLY010000095.1 GCA_913043155.1 uncultured Nitrospinaceae bacterium
TTTTCACGTCGTTCCCGGTATTTTTATGGTTTGCGGTTTTTTGTCTCGGCAGTCTTATTATTATTCCACTGCAAGAGGAACCTACCCTCGAGCATCGCTTCGGCGAGTCCTATCGCGAGTATAGGAAACATGTCCCCCGCTGGATTCCCCGCATGACACCGTGGAAAAGTTCGGGCGAGTAACTCTGGGATTAAACCTTCAATTTCTGGAAGAAGCCTTTGAGAGTTTCCTTGACGGGTTTGCCATCGATCTCGGCGAGTTCCTGCAAAATCTCTTTTTGCCGTTTATTGGTTTTCTTGGGAGTTTCGACGACAAGCTGGATGATCAGAGTACCGCGCCCGTGTCCGCGAATATGCGGTATTCCCGCACCGTGGATGCGTATCATTTCACCGGACTGGGTTCCGGCTTTTACGGTAATGACTTTGGTTTGTTCATCGAGCAGGGGGACTTCGACATCCGCCCCTAATGCGGCCTGTGAAAACGATAGGTTTAGACGGCAGAGCACGTCGTGTCCTTCGCGATGAAAAAGATCATCGGACTCAACGTGGATGAAGACGTAAAGGTCGCCGGGAGGGATGCCTTGGGGACCGTGCTCGCCTTCGCCGCGCAGTCTCAACCTTGACCCTTCGTCGACTCCGGCGGGAATGCTGACGCTAACGGTTTTCTTTTCTGGAACACGGCCTTCTCCACGACAGGCAGGGCAGGGATGCTTGATCACCTGTCCTTGTCCACGGCAATCGGGGCAGGGCGAGGCCATACTGAAAAATCCCTGGGCACGCACAACCTGTCCGGTTCCCCGGCAGGTGCTGCAGGCTTCAGGCGGATATCCTGGCTTGGCGCGTGTCCCTCTACACGTCTTGCACGGCCCGTGTTTGGTGATATCAACTTCTTTTTCAGCTCCGAATACGGCTTCGGTGAATTTGATGGCAACGTCCAACCTCAGGTCGGCACCGGTCTGTTCCCGACGTCCTCTGCTCCCCGTATTCCCGAAAAAACCTTCGAAGATATCGCCGAATGACGAGAAGATGTCCTCGAATCCCTGGAATCCACTGAAACCTTGCCCTTTGAGTCCTTCATGTCCGAACTGGTCATAGATGCTTCGTTTTTCCGGATCTTTGAGGACCCCGTAGGCTTCAGAGGCTTCCTTAAACTTTTCTTCTGCGGTGTGGTCCCCTGGATTTTTGTCGGGATGGTATTTCAGGGCCTGTTGACGGTAGGCCTTTTTAAGTTCGGACTCGGAAACGTTTCGTGAAACGCCGAGAATTTCATAGTAATCGCGTCGGGTCATGGAGTTTTTTTATGTTTTCAGCTTGGCGATTTTTACTTTAGCGGCTTTGATTAATTTCTCCTTGAACAGATACCCAGGTTCAAGTTCTTCAACGACGATACCGTCTTTTGCAGGGTCATCGGTCTCTTCGGTCATTAAAACTTCGTGGGATTTGGGGTCGAATTTTTCTCCGACGGTGGGGACCGATCCGACGCCATTGTCCTTGAGCTCGCGTGAGAACTGGTTGATGACCAGATCGATTCCCTTCTGGAGAGATTCCAGATCATTCGATTGCGCTGCCGATTGAGTGGCACGTTTCAGGTTGTCGAGAATCGGAAGCATCCGGGCGAAGAAATTGGCCTTGAACTGATCGAGCCGGGTTTCGTTTTCCTTTTGAAGCCGCCCTCGAAATTCGTCGTTTTCGCTGTTCTTTTCTTTAAAAGCGGAAATGTACTCGCGCAGGCGCTTATCTTTGTCTTCCGCGTCTTTTTTCAGTTGTTCCACATAAGTGGGCAGGCGTTCCTCGGCAGCTTCGATTGATTCCAAGAGTTCCCCGGTCTCGTCATCTTCCATAGCGGAGCACCGACGATCGATGACGGAGATTTTTGGTTTTTCTTCAGGAGAGGAATCGGTGTCTTTTTTCTTTGTCATCGCTTCTGGGTTGGAGTCAGATAATGGCGTTGAAAAATAGAAGTAACCCCCCCCCAGCCTGTTTAGACCGGGGGGGGGCGCTTTGGCTCGATGAAACGTTTTATTGAAAGTTACTTTTTACTGATATCTTCGAACTCGGCATCGACGACATCGTCATCCTTATCCTTGCCCTGATCTCCGCCGCCGGCGTCACCGGAATCCTGGGGGCCGCCTTCAGGACCAGCTTCTCCTGCCTGTTGAGATTGGGCGTACATGGCGGAAGCGAGTTTGTGAGCGATCTCGTTGACTTTTTCGATCTGTGCCTTCATTTCCTCTGCTTCGCCTTCGAGATGCTTCTTCGCTTCCTCAAGAGCTTCCTCGGCCGCCTTGACATCGTCCTCTGGAAGCTTGTCCTTGTTGTCCTTGATGGTTTTCTCGGTGCTGTAAATTACAGAATCGAGCTGATTTTTAAGATCAACTTTTTCACGACGTTCTTTATCCGCGTCGGCATTGGTTTCAGCGTCTTTGACCATTTTTTCGATATCGTCTTCGCTTAGACCCGTTGAATCAGTGATGGTAATTTTCTGTTCTTTGCTGGTCCCCTTGTCCTTTGCGGAAACGTTGATGATGCCATTGGCGTCGATGTCGAAGGTGACTTCAACCTGCGGTACACCCCGAGGAGCTGGCGGAATCCCATCCAGGTGAAAGCGTCCGATGGATCGATTGTCCTTGGCCATTTCACGTTCACCCTGATTGACGTTGATCTCGACACTCGGCTGATTATCAGAAGCAGTGGAGAACACTTCGCTCTTCCGGGTTGGAATGGTTGTATTGCGTTCAATCAGTTTTGTTGTCACTCCACCCAGGGTTTCGATGCCGAGGGCCAAGGGGGTGACGTCGAGCAACAGGATGTCCTTCACGTCGCCAGAGAGTACGCCCCCCTGAACGGCTGCGCCGAGAGCGACTACCTCGTCCGGGTTGACTCCTCGATGCGGATCTTTGCCGAACAGTTCTTTCACCAGTTCCTGTACCTTGGGTACGCGGGTGGAACCACCGACGAGGACGGCTTCGTGAATCTTTCCAGCATCAAGCCCGGAATCTTTAAGCGCCTTCATGCATGGATCCTTGGAGCGGTCGATCAGGTCGTCCACCATTGATTCCAGTTTGGCGCGGGTGAGCTTGGTGTTTAAGTGCTTGGGTCCGCTTGCATCTGCCGTAACGAAGGGCAGGTTGACATCAGTTTCGCTGGTTGTGGAAAGCTCCATCTTGGCCTTTTCGGCAGCTTCCTTGAGACGTTGCAGGGCCATGCTGTCCTTAGACAGGTCGATGCCCTGATCTTTTTTGAACTCGCCCACCAGCCAGTCGATGACTCGTTTGTCGAGATTGTCACCACCCAAGTGTGTATCACCATTGGTAGCCTTCACCTCGACTACATTGTCCCCAACCTCCAGGATAGAGATATCAAAGGTACCGCCTCCGAAATCGTAGACGGCGATCGTGTGATCTTTTTTCTTGTCCAGACCGTAAGCCAGAGCTGAGGCGGTCGGTTCGTTGATGATACGCTTGACATCCAGCCCGGCGATTTTTCCCGCATCCTTGGTGGCTTGACGCTGAGCGTCGTTGAAGTAAGCAGGTACGGTGATCACCGCTTCCGTTACGGTCTCGCCGAGATAGGCCTCAGCAGACTTTTTGAGCTTTTGCAGGACCATGGCTGAGATTTCCGGCGGAGTATACTTTTTGTCGCCGATTTTGATGACCACCTCATTGTTCGATCCTTTTTCGACCTTGTAGGGAACCATCTTCATCTCTTCACAGACCTCATCGTAAGAGCGTCCCATGAAACGTTTGACAGAGAAGATCGTATTTTCTGGATTGGCGATGGCCTGACGTTTCGCAACCTGGCCTACGAGAATTTCACCTTCTTTCGTGAAGGCGACCACGGAAGGGGTGGTTCGACTACCCTCTTCATTCAATATAACTTTTGGCTCGTTGCCTTCCATTACCGCGACCACGGAGTTGGTGGTTCCAAGGTCGATTCCTATGATTTTTCCCATGAGTTCCCAAGTCCTTTCTTTAGTTTAACTATTCGTAGCTTTTCCTGTATTTTCCTGAAGCTATTTCTGAACCCCAAGATGGGGGGTTAAATCTTCACCGTTAAAAGAGAAATAAGACCGTCGTTGCCTGATGTCAAGCTGATCTGAGGCCTTATTTTGGGAATCTGTTTCAGGACTCGCTAAATGGGAGAAAACCTGGTATGGATTCGAGTCCCTATTCGATGGCAAACAAAAAAGCCGACGCCAGAAAGGCGCCGGCTCGGTCTCAGTATTAGGTAATTATTCTGCGTTCTCGTCCAGCCCCTGCTCCAAATCGTTCATGAACAAGTTGGTGTCCTCTTTCGCCGGGGCCTTGTTCTTGGCTTTTCTGGCGGCAATTTCTTCCAACTCTTCCTTGCCCTCCGGGGTGAAGGCCCACGGAGTAACCTTACCAGAGTTCTTGACATCCTTTATGATCCCAATAATTTTTTCCAGTTTTGCGCTGTCCAGATCCCGGATGGATAGCAGGGCATCCTCATGTCCGTCATACTGGCAGAGCGCCATGGTGTAACAATTCGTATTGGCCCGGATCATTTTCAAGGTGACGTTTGCAAAATGACAATGCACGCCAATGAATGCGCAGACTTCGATTTTGTTCTGCTGAATCGTCAGGTTTGGGTGACAGGGATTGATGACGGCCTCGGCGTCAATCTTGGGGTAAACCGGCCGGTAGTCCGGCATCGGGATGACATTCATCCCCGGGACCTCCGCGGCGAGTTTCAGCGCCAGTTCGGCCTTATGTTCAGCTTCCTTATTCCAACCCCAAACGACCAGGGGGCCGGGGAACAGGGTTGGGTTCCGCGTGGACAACAGCTTGATCGCCAGCGTCTCGATGGCCTTGTCTTCCGGTACATGCTCGCCTTCAACCAACTGATATCCAGAACCTCTTTCCGGCTGGAATATACCCATGGCAGCTGCCGAGGGAGGAAGTAATCCGAGTGGACCTACACTTAATTTACTCATCCTGATAAACCTCCTTAAAGCTTTAACGCAGATGGAGCCAACGAAAAATTTTATAAGCAGTGAGCAATGAAGCCGCTTGATTCATCGAAATACGTACTGGAGAAGGAGTAAGGCCTTATCCGATAAGAGACTTCAAGCTCTTCAAGATACAGAAGCCCGGTATATTATTATCAAAAGCCAACACTGTCAATATTTTATTGGTTGACTACGGGTTGCATCAAATTCAGAAAAAAAGGGGAGTAGAAACGCATTTTGAACCTAAGGTGGGTTCCAGGCGAAGAGTGTCGCCTTGGCCTGGTAGGTCAGCTGCCTGCGGGGCCGAATCCATGCCGCTTGGCCCAGGTGAATGGATCATCATGCCAAGATTTTAATAGGGCACATTGCTCCTTACCCAGAGAATCATCTTCCCGAGCTTGCTGTATTAGAGCCTCAAAGGTCAGCAGGGGATGCATGCGGCAATGTGCGTCGCGAAATTGAGTCGTCGCTTCTTGGAACCCGTAAGTGAAAATGCTGAGGCAGTGGTCGACCTTGGCACCGGCATGTCGGATAGCTTCAACGGATTTGAGAGCGCTTCTCCCGGTAGATATGAGATCGTCGATGACCACTACATTCTGACCGGGGTGCAGGACACCCTCGATCTGATTTTGCAGCCCGTGTTCCTTCGGGACGGGCCGGACATAAATGAGAGGTGTCTGTAAGAGGTTGGCCAGGGTTGTCGCTGGAACGATGCCGGCCGTTGCGGTCCCCGCGACGACATCGATAGCAATATTTTCTTTTTGAAGGATTGAACGAAAACCCTCGGCTACAAGGAGACGGTGGTCGGCATTTCCGAGAAGAAGACGGTTATCGTTATATATCGGCATCCGGTACCCCGAGGCCCAGGTAAAGGGTTTTTCAGGGTCGAGTTTGACGGCACCGATATCCAGCGCGATTTTAGCGAGTTCTTTAGAGTACGTCACTATCTGGGAGAGTTTGTGTTCGGGAACAGGGGGTCCTCGAAGTCCCGGTGTAAGAGCTTCTTCCTTTCCTCTTTCGTGGCACCTATAGCTCCAAGCCCCCTGAAGGTAATGTTCCAGAGAACTTTGAATTGGTCGCGCCGGAGGTTGTCATCCGACTGGAAATTGC
>CAJWLY010000096.1 GCA_913043155.1 uncultured Nitrospinaceae bacterium
ATTATTGTGACTTTTCTCGCGATTCTGGAACTTATGCGGATGCAGCTCATTCGGTGTCAGCAGGTGAAGCAATTCGATGCCATCCGCATATACTGCGCCGTCGACCGTGAAACGCAGGAACAGATACTCAAAGACTTTCAGGAAACCGAGGAACAGAAACCCCCGCAATAGAACCGCGAGTTCGCTAAACAGGGTTCAGCTCCCTTACCCACCTAAGCCATTCAAGTAAAATTTCTTTTCTAGAAAGTCGAAGTAAGTGGCTCTGCGTTTCCCTGAGGGGTGTTCTATGGTTCCTGGGGATTCCTGTTGCAACCGCGTATCGTGATGGACTACAATTTATGTGTCTATCTTTATTGATCTCTTTGGAAAATCAATGCTTAGACAGATAATGGAAGATGTCGAGGTTGCCCTCGAAAAAGATCCTGCGGCGCGGCATTTCTGGGAAGTATTGCTACTTTATCCGGGTGTTCATGCACTAATTGGTTACCGGATCGCCCACGTGTTGTGGAAATTTCACTTCAAGTTTCTGGCCCGGTTTATTTCCTATTTCGTGCGTTGGCTCACAGGTATCGAGATTCACCCTGCGGCGAAGATCGGCAAGCGATTTTTCATGGATCACGGCATGGGTGTGGTGATTGGCGAAACCTCAGAAGTGGGCGATAATGTTTTCATCTATCATGGGGTGACACTGGGTGGCCTGAGCACTAAGAGAGGAAAACGTCACCCGACCATCGGTGATAACGTGGTAATTGGTGCAGGAGCACAGGTCTTGGGGCCGACTCAGATCGGGGGGCACACGAAAATTGGTTCGGGTTCGGTCGTCCTCCAGCACGTTCCAGAATATTCGACTGTTATAGGTGTGCCGGGACGGGTAGTGTTCTCCGGGATCGAGCCCACACAGGATAGTGGTCACGGTGAGGAAGCCTTCCCTGATCCGGTTGCGCGGGCCATCGAGTGCATGCTTGAACGTCTCCCTCAAATGGAAAAAGAAATCCGTCAACTCAAAGATGAGTTAGCCCATGAAAAAAAAACCTGACTCCGATTTGGAATCGACTCCCGTTTAAAACGCGTTTGTTTCTCGCAAGTACTTATAAGATATTTTTTTTAATAATCTGTCAAGCTTAGCTCTCAAAGCGTGGTTCCGTGGACCACTTTTCCCCAACCGGCTCTAACCTTGCAGAAAATTTATCTTGACCATAACGCTACGACTCCTTTGGCTCCCGAAGTTCTGGAAGCGATGCTTCCCTTATATAGGGAGGGATTCGGTAACCCGTCCAGTGTGCATTCCGAGGGGCGGAGGGCCCGTGTGCGTCTGGACGAAGCACGAGAACAGGTGGCCGCGCTCATCGGTGCCGAATCCAGAGAGATCGTGTTCACCAGTGGCGGTACCGAAGCGGACAACTTTGCAATTTTCGGCGTAGCGTTTGCTCCCGGTCAGAAAAAACGCCATATCGTTACTTGCGAAATCGAACACTCGGCAGTGCTGAATCCGTTGAAGCAAATCGAAGGGCTGGGTTATCGGGTTGAGCGTCTGCCGGTGGATCATTGCGGCTGCGTCGATCCAGAGCGCGTGCGCAATGCTCTCACTGATTCCACGGTGTTGGTTACGATTCAACACGCAAACAGTGAGGTGGGAACTCTGCAGGATATCGAACGCATCGGGAAGATTGTCCGTGAACGGGGGATTCTCTTTCATACCGATGCTGTGCAGAGCGTGGGAAAAATTCCCATCGATGTCAAGTCGTTGCCGGTCGATTTACTTTCCTTGTCGGCGCACAAGCTGTATGGGCCTAAAGGGGTAGGGGCCTTGTTCATCCGGCGTGGAATTCGTCCACTCTTCTCCCTCATTTGCGGTGGTGGACAGGAGAAAAAGCGACGGGGTGGTACTGAAAACGTTGCCGGCGTTGTTGGATTCGGTAAGGCTTGCCAGTTGGCGGCGGAAAGGCTAGACCGCGGCGAAGCGGAATGCTTGAAGGAAATGCGTGACCGACTCTGGGGTCGAATCCAGGGATCAATTCCCGGAGCGGAGCTTTTCGGAGACCCCAACAACCGTCTGCCCAATACCCTGGGTTGTGGTTTCGAAGGAGTTGATGGAGAAACTCTATTGATCGCACTAGATATGGAAGGGGTTTCCGTATCCACCGGTTCGGCCTGCAGTTCGGGAACGGGCCTGCCATCGCCTGTGCTTGCCGCCATGCAAGTGCCTGTGGACTGGATTAACTCCTCCTTGCGGCTCAGCCTGGGGTGGGGCAACACGCCGGACGAGATGGACCGAGTGGTAGAAACACTGGCACAGGCCGTTCGACAAGGTCGAGAAAAGGTGTTCCCCGGTCAGGCTGGTTGAGCTCAAACCGGAAAATGTTTTCTTATTTCAGGGACGAGAGACCCCGGCCATCAAAAAAAACTAATGTTAAAGTCCGGATTTTTCGATATAAGGGGTGGTTCCGTTAATGTTTTTAAGTGAATCCAGGGGGCGCTCCATAGGTATTGACTTTATTGTGTTTAATCCATACAATTAACTGATTATAAAGGGGTATTGATCCCATCACAAAGGAGAAAGCCGAAATTATGTCCCTTCGAGAACCCTGTTTACGCCTGTTTTTAATCTGTCTGCTAGCCACCCCATTAATTCTGAACGGGTGTAGTTATATTCCGTGGATCGGTGACGATGAAGAGGATCTAGCCTTTGAAGAAGACTTTCCGTTTGAAGAGAAACGGGGAGGGAAGGAGGACGATTTCTTTGGCGAAGGAGGTTTTGAGGATGTAGATCAGCAGAATGATAGCAATGTATTGCAGGGGGATGTGGTCGCTCTGCAAACCCAGCAGGAGGTTCTCGTTGCTAAAGTCCGCGAACTCGAAGAAGATTTGGGCACGTTGGGGCCCAAGGTCAACGCCACTCAGGAGCGTCTTGAAGGTAGTCTGTCAGCTATATCCGGGACATCCGAATTCCTCGAACCGGAAGTAGAGGAACTCAAGCTCCAGATCGCCCGCCTTAAAGACGATATCGCCCACCTCCAAGCTAGGAAAATGGGTAATAAGGTGCACCGCGCACGTGCGCCAAGCACCCCCCCGGAGTATAACCGGGCGCTTTCTGCCTATCGCTCTGGAAGATATGACGAATCCATCCTGATGTTCCAGGATTTAGCCACGGGCAATCCACCGAAGAGTTTGAAGGACAACATCGAGTTCTGGATAGGAAGTAACTATGTAAAACTGGAATTGTACGACGATGCAATCAGGCAGTTCCAGACTGTAATCAACAGTTATCCGAGTGGGAATAAAGCTCACGACTCAAGATACATGTTAGGCCTCAGCTATTATCGTAGTGGCGAAAGCAGTCGTGCGGTGGAAATTCTTGAAGCAGCTCTCAGACACAATCCACCTGCTGAGGTCCGGGGCAAAATCATGAAGCAGTTGAACGAAATCCAGTGATCCTGAAAAGGATCCCGGAACAAGCGAACGGCAAAAGGCAGATACCCCTTGAGGAACTCCTAGCGAACTGCCTTTTGCCTTTTTATTTTTGTTTTTTAGATGAAAATCGCGATCGTTCATGACTGGCTGACGGGAATGCGAGGTGGGGAAAAGTGCCTCGAAGTGTTCTGTCGCCTCTACCCGGATGCCGACCTGTTTACCCTTCTATATCTCCCTAATAAAGTTTCCTCTGTTATCGAGTCTCACCCCATTCATACCTCGTTTATCCAAAGCCTGCCCTTAGTCGAAACAAAATACCGTTATTATCTCCCGCTCATGCCTTTCGCCATCGAAGGGTTTGATTTTAGCGAATATGACCTGATACTTAGCAGCAGTCACTGCGTCGCTAAAGGAGTGAAGCCGGGTCCGAACAGTCTGCACATATGTTATTGCCACACCCCCATGCGTTATATCTGGGATCAGTTTGACCAATATTTCGGCGGGGAGTCTGCTGCGAGGATTCCTGCTATTGTGATGCGGATTCTCAGGCCATGGCTCCAGCGATGGGACGTGCGTACCAGTCGCCGGGTGAATCAATTCATTGCCAACTCTCGCCATGTGCAGGCCCGGATTAGGAAATATTATGACCGAGAGGCGACGGTTATTCATCCGCCGGTGGATACCGGAATGTTCGCGCCAGGTTCGGATGAGACAGAAGACTACTTCCTTATTGTTTCGGCATTTGCGCCCTATAAACGGGTGGATTTAGCGGTTGAAGCTTTCAATAAATTGGGTTACCCTTTCATCATTATCGGCGACGGGCAGGAGGCTGACCCTTTGCGAAAGGTAGCGGGATCCAACATCCGATTCGAAGGATGGCTTGATAATACCGCGATTCGTTCACATTATGCCCGTTGCCGGGCTTTCGTTTTTTGTGGCGAAGAAGACTTCGGAATCACTCTCCTGGAAGCACAGGCGATGGGACGTCCGGTCATTGCGCTGGGGCGGGGCGGGGCGCTAGAAACGGTCATCCCCGACCGGCAGACTTGGAGACCGGAAACGGGAATTGCCGAACACAAGACGTCACAACCGACCGGAGTCTTTTTCTACGAACAAACGCCCACGGCTTTAATGCGGGCGGTCCAACATTTCGAATCGGTTGAGTCCCAATTCCATCCTGAGGCGATCCGACAGCACGCGGTTCGATTTGACGTCGCCGTTTACACCGACCGAATCCGTAACTTCATCGAACAGCGCCTCGAAGAACATCGATGCTGAAGAAACACGGTCAATTATTTCTCACCGCAATAATTCTTTTTGACAGCCTCGCCATCGCTTTTTCTTGGTTTTCCGCCTACTATCTTCATTTCAAAACATCCTTTGGCCCTGCCCCGCGTGGTGCGGTCCCTGAGTTAGAAGTTTATTATCTTGCATTGCTTCCTATCTGGATTGTGTTCATGTTCAACGCCAAACTTTTTAGGTTGTACCAACCGCTTCGGGGGAAACCGGTCACTATCGATTTTTATAATATCGCTAGGGTCACGATTCTCTCTACTCTCATCCTGACTGCAGCAACGTTCTTTTACCGTAGCGAATCTTTTTCCCGCATGGTCACCGTTTATTTCTGGGTCCTGGTTACCTTTTCGATGTTTACCTCCCACCTGCTGGTACGACTTCTCCTCATGGAAGCGCGCCGGCGCGGATTCAACCTGCGTCACGTTTTGATCATTGGATCGGGAGAGCTGGGGCAGGCAGTGGCTGAAAAGATTAACCTGCATCCAGAATTTGGAATGAATATCGTGGGGTTTCTAACCAGCCATGTTGAGAAAGTGGGACGAGAGATAGGAGGGGGCAAGGTACTCGGGATATACTCGGACATCGTGCGGATCATCCGAACGCACGGGATCGATCAATTATATATTGCACTTCCCCTTGAAGCCCATGACCGGATGGAAAAGGTGCTTGCTAATCTGGGCGAGGAAACTGTCGACATTAAAGTGGTTCCCGATCTCCTCAAATTCATGAATCTGCAGGCGGGTGTGGAGGAGTTGGACGGACTTCCCATCGTTAACCTCACCGAATCCCCCCTTTATGGATGGAACCTTGTGGTCAAGCGCGTATCGGATATTGTGCTGTCTGTTCTGGCGATTCTTTTGAGCGCTCCGGTTCTATTACTGGTTGCGGTTTTGATCAAGCTGGAATCGAAAGGCCCCATCATCTTTCGTCAGGAACGGGTTGGGTTAGATGGTGAGGAGTTTGAGATGCTCAAGTTTCGCTCGATGCGCGTTGGTGCCGAAGACAAGACTGGACCAGTCTGGGCCAACAAGAATGATGATCGTAAAACCCGGCTCGGCGCTTTTCTGAGAAAAACCAGCGTTGATGAACTGCCGCAACTGTTCAATGTTCTCAAGGGGGATATGAGTCTGGTCGGACCCCGCCCTGAAAGACCAGTGTTTGTAGAAGAGTTCAAGAAATCGGTTCCCCAATATATGCTCCGGTTGAAAATGAAAGCGGGTCTCACGGGATGGGCGCAAGTGAACGGCTGGCGGGGAGATACTTCGCTGAATAAACGGATCGAATTTGACCTTTACTATATTAAAAACTGGTCGCTTCTCTTCGACCTTAAAATCATTTTAATGACGTTCTGGAAAGG
>CAJWLY010000097.1 GCA_913043155.1 uncultured Nitrospinaceae bacterium
GGGAACCAAGGCTTATTTCGTGTTTTTTGCTTCCATTGTTTTGATGGAATCAAACCGGGCTTTTCCCCGGCCAATCGAATCCCCGTCCGACTTCCCAACCCCAGCTTTTTCGCATATTGCGCCAACCTGTCTACTCCCAATTGGCGACCCAGAGTATAAAAATAAACGTCACAAGACTGCACCAGTGCGTCATGCAGATTCATCGCCCCATGCCCGCCTCTTTTCCAGCAACGGTAACGTCCCTTCCCAAGCTGAAAATGGCCCGGACAAAAGATGGTACTTTCAGGTTCTATCAGCTCTTCCGCAAGTGCCGCATATGCAGTAACCACCTTGTACGTCGACCCTGGAGGATACTGTCCATCGATGGCCCGGTTTTGAAGCGGGTGCCCATCGTCCCGGATGAGACCCACCCATTCTTTTTTGGAGATACTCGCCGCAAAAATATTGGGATCGAAGGATGGCTTACTTACCATCGCAATAATTTCACCAGTTTGAACCTTCATAACCACCACAGATCCTCTGACCGGAGCCTCGGGAGTGCCCTGCATAAGCTCCTCCAGCTCTCTCTGAACTCGAACATCCAAGGTCAGCGTAAGGCTGTTACCGCTTTCGGGATGGGATTTTTTAAGAGTTTTCAACTCCCTTCCTGAGACATCGACTTCAACGTTCTTAAACCCTTTCTCCCCGTGTAAAACAGACTCATAAATCTTTTCTAACCCATTCTTACCAATCATGTCCCCCAGTTGATATCTTGCGTGTCGAGGAGTTTCCAATTCCTTTTTCGAAATCTCGCCCAGATAACCTAAGACATGAGCCGCCAAATCCTTATGCACATAGTTCCTCAGAGGTTCAACCTGGACATGAACACCGGGAAGTCTCATCTTGTTTTCTTCGATATAGGCCACTTCTCTCCGGTTGATATCTCTTTTTATCAAAACGCTTTGGAACAACCGGGATCGGCGGATGTTTATTTTTAGTTTCTCTTTATCAAAAAGTACTTTTTTGGAAAGAAAAGCCAGTGAAGTGGATAAATTTTTGGCATCTTCGGGAACCACGTACAAATTAAAAGAAGGCCTAATGCTGACCAGAACCTCACCGTTACGGTCCTTAATCGTACCCCGGTATGCCGGCAAAGACACCTGCCGCACTCGGTTATTTTCCGACCGCACCATGAAGTCTTCTCCTTTCACTACCTGCAGATACCAGACGCGCATACCCACACACAGAAAAGAGATGACCACAAGGACAGCGTAGACCTTGATTTTCTTTCGTATATTTTCCGAAACTTCGGTAGCGTATGAAAAAATACTCATAGCGGCCGTAAAACCTGGTTGGGAATTTTATGATTAATCCATTGCCGACCTTTATCGAGCAGATAAAACAGGAGCAGGCCAGCTGCAGAGTTATAAATTCCAAAAACAAACATGTGAAAAAGTAGAATTCCTCCCTCGACCTGAGCCGCCGTCAAACTACTCGATATGATAAAGTAGATCATCCCATCCAACAGGGACGCGGTAAAAAGAAAAAAACTGATGGGGATAAAGCCTTCAACAACGATTTTATCTTTCAGAACCGAAAAAAATAAACCTGCCAACCCTTTGGACAAGGTATTGATCCCAAGAAGTCCTCCGGAAAGGCAGTCCTGAACAAACCCAATAATAATCCCCGCTCCGATGCCCCCGTTTCTTTGAAAATGAGCCCCGCAATAGACCGCAAAGATGAGCGCCAAATCGGGCGTCGTCCCCCACAGAGAAAAAACCTCTAGGAGAGTGGTCTGCACCGAAAACAGACCTATTACAACGAGTAAAAACACACAAAAAATCATAGCTTTTCTATCACAGGTAAAAGGACCAGAACGTCTTCCAAACGGGATAAATCCACACTTGGAGCCACAACAACATCCTGAAATAATTCCTGTTTCCTTTTGGCGACCCCCACCACAGTTCCTACCATCCTCCCCTTCGGGAAAATCCCACCCAACCCCGAAGATATCACCCTATCCCCCACCTTCAATTCAGCGTCAATGGGAACGAATTTTATTTCACACAAATCTTCCCCTGTCCCCGTGCTCACCCCTGGTACACGAGTATTCTGAAATAATGAGTCGACGGCGCTACGGCTATCAGTAATTAGAAGAACTTTGGATGTCGTGGCCGTGGAGTGAGTGATATGCCCAACGATACCCGCGTCAGTAACTACCGCAACATTTCCACGGATTCCATCATCGGTTCCCTTGTCAATAAAAATCATCTTAGACCATTGAGTGGAATCACGCCCGATAACCAAAGCCGTAAGCGACTTCACTTTTTCCTTTTTATTAGTCCCCTGAAGTTTTTTGATTCTTTCCTGCCGCTTGACGGTTTCGAGTAAGTCGCTATTCCTCCGGGTCAACAGATCAATTTCCTTAAGCAGGCGGTCATTCTCTCGGGAAACTTCCGTTAAAAAAAAGTGGTGGTCGAGTAGATCTAAAATGGAAGTGCGTACCTGCGTAAGCAAGCTTTGAATGGGAGAGAAAATCCGAACGATAACCGATTCGAAGAAGAGATTTCCCTTATCGTATCGGATGCTGACTGTGATCAGGAGAAGGGACACCAACACGATACAGGCGAGAAAAATTAGGGGATTTTTACCTGTGATTCGCCAGTGCGGCACGGTTTAGAGTGAGACTTTTTTGAGAAGTATTGGATCACTAAGAACTTTGCCCGCCCCCAGAGCTACCACTGAAAGGGCATCGCTGGCCAGGGTAATGGGCAGGCCAACCGCTTCACGCAGGAAGACATCTATCCCCTTGATCAAGGAACCGCCACCCGCGACAACAACCCCCTTATCCACAATATCGGCGGCTAACTCGGGCGGGGTACGCTCAAGGGAGATTTTCACCGCTTCTACGATCGCACTGAATGTTTCGGCCAACGCCTCGCGGATTTCCTCGTCGGATATGACAAGCGTTTTAGGGATCCCCGCAACCAAGTCGCGTCCTTTCACTTCCATGGTCATGGGCTTTTCTATCGGACAGGCTGACCCGATCTGAATTTTTACCTCTTCGGCCGTGCGCTCACCAATCAGCACATTGTATTTCCGCTTGACGTAGTTGACGATAGCCTCGTCCATTTCGTCACCTGCAATGCGCACCGACTTGCTGTACACGATCCCGGATAATGAAATAATCGCCACCTCGGTAGTTCCACCCCCAATATCGATAATCATATTGCCAGAGGGTTCCTGAATAGGCAGGCCCACACCTATAGCTGCGGCCATGGGCTCATCAATCAGAAAAACTTCCCGGGCACCCGCCGACTCGGCAGCATCGCGCACCGCCCGTCTTTCCACCTGAGTAACCCCCGAGGGAACAGCAACGATAACACGCGGGCGAACAAGGGTTTTGCGGTTGTTGTGCACCTTCCGGATGAAGTGACTGATCATTTTCTCTGTCACTTCAAAGTGAGCGATCACGCCGTCTTTCATAGGCCGAATGGCTGTAATACTATCCGGTACCCGGCCTAGCATCTCCTTGGCTTCCGCCCCAACCGCTTGGACCTCCTTGGTATGGCTGTTCAAAGCAACCACGGAGGGTTCGCGCAAAACGATACCCTGACCCTCTACGAAAACAAGCGTGTTCGCCGTTCCCAAGTCAATCGCAAGGTCATTTGAAAACAAACGCCAAAACGAACTGATCACCGGAGCCCCTTCATATCGCCGAGCCTGAACCCTCTGTAAGTTCTTTATTATTAATAAGATTTTATAACAAGGGGGGCATGGAATTGCAATATAAGAATAAGGAATTCCGAGGCATTTACTCTCTGCCTAACTCGGTCCAGAAAAATCAATATCTGTCAAAAGCGCGTAAAACGTTGGGTGGGGTTTCTAATAAACGGTTGCGAATCGAAGTCAGCTTATATATATTGATCGGCTTACAGAGTCCTGCAAAATCAAAAATTTTATCTTGGGAAAAACCGTATGCTGAGCGCGATTCGAAATCACGCCGATTCCTGGCTTATCAAAACAATTCTATGGCTTATCGTTTTCGCCTTTATAGGCACTATTTTCTACTCTTGGGGCATGGGCGGTGCCTCAACCTCGGGAAGCGGAAGCGGTGCAGTGGCAACCGTTGACGGGGCTAAAATCAGTGCGGTGGAGTACGAACGCACGTTCAACAATCTGATCAATTTCTACCGCGAACAGTTCCGAAGCCAGTTCTCAGAGGATCTAATTCAGAAACTCGACCTGAAACACCAGGCCCTCGACGCTCTGATCCAGAAAAAATTACTTCTCCTTGAAGCAGACAAACAAAACTTACGGGTAAGCGACAGTGAAGTTGTCAGCCGAATTAGAAATTTTGACGCATTTAAAAAGGACAAGGTGTTTGACCAGAACCTCTACGACGGTTTCCTTAGGTACAGACGTCTGACCCCGTCGGAGTTCGAAGAAAGCCAACGTGAAGCCCTTCTTATCGAAAAAATGGAAGGGTTCATCAAAACCAACGTCAAAGTATCCGAAAACGAAGTGGACAAAGCCTTCGAGCAGGAGAACGAAAAAGTAAAAATCAACTACGTGATGTTTCCACACGATCACTTCAAATCTTCGAAAAAGGTGACAGAAGAAGAAATCCGGAGTTTTTATGAAAGAAATAAAAAGCGTTTCGAAATTCCGGAACAAATCAAAGTTGAATTCGTAAAAATAACATCAAAAAACTATGAAGGGGAAATCGACATCCGGGATGAGGATATAGAAGATTATTACAAAACAAAAATTGCCGATTTTCGAGTGCCTAAACAATTCACTGCAGCCCATATTCTTTTCACCATTGAGCCCCCTAAAGACGACAGCAAACTCAGCGCCGAAGAAGCCGCAAAGGAAGCGGAGGAAGCAGCTAAAAAAGAAGCCGATGAAGTTCTAAAGAAAATCCGTAGCGGAGCAGACTTCGGAGAATTGGCCAAAAAACATTCCGATGACCCCACATCCGGAGAAAAAGGAGGGGGCCTCGGCGAATTCCCGAAAGGGATGATGGTTGATGAATTCGAAGCGACTCTTGAAAAAATGAAGCCTGGAGACATCAGTGACCCAGTGAGAACCTCCTTCGGGTTCCACATCATTCGCCTTGATGAAGTAAAAGAGGGGCGGACAAAACCCCTGGAAGAGGTTAAAGAAACGGTGGTTCAAAAACTGACGCACACCAAATCGCGGCAGAAAGCAAGGCGCATTGCTAAGCACATTCATCGCTCAGCCAAAGAGAACCGGAAATTAGCCCAAGCCGCCACGGATAACCAACTGGAGGTTCAAGTAACCCCTCTCATCTCCAGGAACAGCCACGTGGTTCCAGAAATCGGACTGGTACCCGAGTTTTTCAATCTAGCCTTCACCCTAGAGGACAATCAGGTCAGCGAACCTCTGCACACCTTTGAAGCCTCCTTCGTGCTTAAAGTAGTGGGTCGGGAAAAACCCTATATTCCCGAGTTGAGTGATGCCGATGTGAAGAAACTCGCAGAGGAGAAGGTACAAGAAGAGAAAGATTTGGCTTCCTCATCGAAGAAATTTGAAGACGTTGGCAAAGAACTTGGGCAGGGATCAACAAATCTGGATTCGGTGGCCAAAAAACTCGGGCTGGAGGTGAAAAGCACCCCTTTGTTCAATCGCTCCGACTCCATCCCCGGAATCGGAAATGTTCAAGAGGTCAAGGCGGCGGCATTTGAGCTTGAGAAAGGGAAGTCGGGGTCGGTCTCGGTACGAAACAAATATTATCTGCTGCAGATTCAGGACCGGGAGAAGGCCGGCGCATCGGATCCAGAAACCTTGCGCAACCTCACCGCCCGTCTCCAGATTGAAAAGGGAAACATCGTCTTCCAAGAATGGATGGAAAATCTCAAAGAAACTTCTGAAATCCTCATCGACAAAACTCAGCTATAAGGATTTCAAGTTAGCTCGGTGAATTTTTAATATTTTACTGGTCAGGTCTTCGATATCTTCGGCAATCACCCGGATCATTTCTTCCTTACCTACGCCACCTTTATCGAAAACAATATCCGGAACAAACCCG
>CAJWLY010000098.1 GCA_913043155.1 uncultured Nitrospinaceae bacterium
GTTTGGTTATGAGGATCTATTCGGGTTCAAAGTGACCTCTCAGGTATCGCGGTTGAAATGCGTCGAGTGCTGGTCGGCCAAGGCCGTGTGGGAAGGATTTCGTTTCCAGGATTTGATTGACCGCGTACGGCCCGACCCTGCAGCGAAGTATGTTTACTTTCAGTCGGCGGATTCTTATTACGAGAGCTTCGCCCTGGAAGAGCTCACGCGCCCACGCGTCCTTATGGTATTGCGTATGAACGGTGAGCCATTGAGCAAGGACCACGGGTTCCCGCTCCGTCTGATCGCTCCCTATAAGTACGGGTACAAAAATATAAAATACATCACCCGCATCGAATTCACTGATTCGCGTAAGCGCAACTACTGGTCCAACAAAGGACCTTACTCGGTAGATGGTACCATTCAGCCCGGTATCGACCATCCTCTCGATTTTAACAAGAAGCCTCTGCCGATCAACGGCGGTGAAGTGTTCCATCCTTTCGATAAACGGCCCTCATGAGGCGTTTTACCTTCATCGTTCTTGCCTTGATTTTTCTTGTTAATGCCTGCGGACGCAACGAAGTTGAACAGATTAAAGTGATCGTTCCTCCCGGCATCGTCGTTCCTGACGATATGGTCTATATCCCCGCGGGCGAATTCATCATGGGGCATCCGGACGAACCGACCACCCACGGCGGCAAGCCGGTTCACCTCGACGCTTTTCTCATCGACCGGTTCGAAGTGACTCGCGAACAATTTAAAACATCCAAACCGGAATACAGTTACCACCCTAAAAAAGCACGTTTTCCTGTGTCGCTGGTGACTTTTGGCGAGGCGGAAACGTACTGTCAATTGAAGGGTAGGCGGCTCCCGACTGAAGTCGAGTGGGAGAAAGCTGCACGCGGGACCGATGACAGGAAATGGCCCTGGAAGCTTTACCAGGAGCATCCCAATGATGGGTTTTCCGGGTTTCTTCCGGAAGATGTGGACAGGCGAAAGGAATGGGTCAGCCCGTATGGGGTGTACGGTATGGGGTACAATGTCTGGGAATGGACCTCAAGCGAGTACGCCCATGAGGGTTTGGTGGAATCGGATCGCAACCGTTTTAAAGTGATTCGCGGCGGGCTCACGCAAACTCATCTCACCGTCCGGTTGACTCCCACGTGGTTCCGCAACAAAATGGAGCCCACCGCCCGTTTTAATTTCATCGGATTCCGCTGCGCCAGGAATACGAATTAGGTTTCGGATGTAAAGATTTTAAAATTGGAGAGAGTTGAAAGACGAACAAGGAAAGAGACTTTAGAAACCCTCATCGAAGTCACGGCCCATTAGATGTCCCATGATTTTCTGGGCTGCTTTCTTAAACAGGGTTCCCGCGCCAAAGGCGCCTTTGGTCCAGGAATCGACAACCCATGCCCCGACCATCTTACCCTTCCGGAAGAGTGCTGCTTTAACTTTTAATTTTCCGTGTGACGCCTTGGAAAAGCCAAGGGTTGCGATCCCCATCATTCGACTGCCTTCCTGGTACTCCAGTACTTTGTATTTCAGAACGTATCTTGGTTCTCCGTGCGTAAGCACGAAACTGGTGGGCTTGAAAGGGTCGGATAACGCCGCCTCCAGAGCAGTCTCCAACTGCGAACCGGCTTCCATCATGGAAAAGTCTTTTTGGGAGAGGTTCTTGAAGGCGATGGTATTTGAAGTATTTTTGAAATCCCGCTTGGTTTGAGAGTCTGCCCCTGCGCAAGCGGATAAAAATACCAGCAAAGAAATGATCGCGGCACGATAAGTTTTCATAAGATCCTCCAAAAACCTGTGCTTACTCAACTTGTACGGTGATTCTAGCAAGTTTCTTTAGCTTTTTTCAATATCCCACACAGCTTGAAGCTATGCCGGCATGAACCAGTGGAGAACTTTTTCTTCAATCACACTGAACCAGACCTGGATTTCGATGGGAATAAGACTGTTGATATAGGTGATGTAACCCATTGCCAGGGCAATCCCCAGGGCGATTAACAAAAAACCGCTGAATAAATTCGTCGTATGCAGAAATAGTGTGTGCCCGGCGAATTGGATATCCCATCCCTTTCCGCGCAGGACTCGCCAGAACAGGCCGTTCTTGGGAAGGTGGCCGCAGAAGGTGGCGATCAGAATGAGAGGAAGGCCAAGTCCGACTGCATAGAAGAATAGAAGCGCCATTCCCTGGGTGATGGTCTTGTCGGATGCGGCCAGGATAAGGATACCCGAAAGGATGGGGCCCACGCAGGGAGTCCATCCCAGGGCGAAGGTGGCACCGAAAAGGAAGAAACCAAAAAAGGTCGAGGCAGGCCGCCCCTGGAAACCCGCTCCGGAAAATCCTTTTCCAAATAGTGTCATTACCCCAAAGATCGAGACGATGACTCCACCGGCCGTAGTCAGTGAAAACAGGTAATCGCGTAAAACGCTTCCTAGAAAACTTGCCGATGCTCCCATCGCGACGAACAAGGAGGCCAGCCCAAGGAAAAAAGCAATTGACATAAAGCCCATGCGTGCGCGGTCGGCCTGTGCGGTGATGGCGAAGTAAGCGGGTAGAATAGGTAGTGTGCACGGGGAAAGAAAACTGAATGCCCCGGCGAGAAAGGACAGAAAAATCAAGACCAGCATTCCGGACTGCGGAAGGCTGGGCGTGGCACTAAACGGATTCGAGTCAAAAGTTGCCGCGGAAGAGGGGCTCGAAGATGGACTGGATTCGCTGAGTGTTAATGGATTTGGTCCGCCGCCGACCGGGGAAGGTGTAGGGGCTATCGAAACCTGACGCACGGCCTGTGGCATCTCATCACTGGTGCAACGGAACCCGACATCTTCGGCAGATTGGTCTGCAACGGAAAACTCACGATACCCCGCTCGTGAAAACTTTTCGAGCGCCGCCAGATAGGTTGCTCCGGGGAAATGGCCGATATCCCGGGCGGACTGTCCCCGGATCACTTTATAATCGCCGCCGAAATATTCGCTTCGGTACACGCTTCCTTTGTAGGGAGCATAGTCATCCTCCACCCACTCCCATACATTTCCAATCAGGTCCATCACCCCGAGCGACGTTGCACCGCTGGGGTGGGATCCGACTGGGCCGACGGGGTTTTGGCTTCCTGCTTTGGGTGATAAGTTGGCATGGTCTGCCTTAAATTCGTTGCCCCATGGATATTGATTTCCACCTTCTCCCCGAGCGGTTCTTTCCCACTGCTTTTCAGTGGGCAGTTTCTTGCCGGCCCACCGGCAGAAATTATTGGCATCAAACCAGGAAACTCCTGTGACGGGATATTTGCCTTTTCCTTCTGGGAAATTATTTTTTGACCAGTTCAACGGGGGGATAGCGCCCACGTCATCTATATAAATTTTGTAGCGGCGATTGGTGACTTCATGGCGGTCGATATAGAAACTCTTAAGGAATATTTTCTGACTCGGATTCTCGTCGGCGTACCATGGTTTTGGGATTCCCAGCGACAGCGCCTCGGCCGTGTCGTCCTTTTGGTCGGTTCCGAAAGAGAACGACCCGGCAGGGATTTTTACCATATCTCCTTCGAGTGGATTATCCCGAGCTTCCTGTGCGGTTGCGGCGGTAACGAAAATGAGGAGTGCTGCATACGCCAGCGCCCGAAGAATAAATTTAGCTTTGGGAATTCGTGTCATCTGCTGGAGTCCCGGTTGGTCGAGTCAGCTTCTTTTAGGAGACTTTCAAAGTAACGTAGTGTTTCTGGGTCGGACCAATCCTCGGCCCCCTGCAGGACTCCGATGATTTCCCCATGAGGATCGATCAGGAAAGAAGTGGGCAGACTGACGACGCCGTACTGATGGCTCACGGTCAGTCGTTGGTCAAGTAATATGGGAAACGAAATTTTGGCAGCTTTAACAAAAGGACGCACCACTTGAACGCCAAACATATCGTTGGATATGCCTACCACATCAAATCTGTCCGACCGAAACCGCTGATACAATGCCTCCAGCGAGGGCATTTCGATTTTGCACGGACCACACCACGTGGCCCAGAAGTTGAGTAGAAGGTATTTGCCTCGGTACTGGTCAAGGCTCACCGTGTTTCCGGTAAGACTCTTCAGGGTAAAATTTTTGGCTAATACGTTTTCCTCCGCTGCCCATGCGGCGAAAGGGGCGGTGGCAACTATCCACGCCAAGGCAAGGGGCAATATAATTCGAGAAAAAGAAGCTTCATGCATGAGAATACAATGGATCGCCGTTCTCTCTCGAACCGGTTTCGGGTGAGCGCGACAGAGAACAGCGGTCGCAGTGACGACCGCAAAGTTTACACTGAAGCGATGCTTTGGAATCTACGGGGCTCACTCAACCGCTTCGACACAACGGACCATGGGGATGGCCTTCTTGAGAGCCTTTTCGATCCCCATTTTAAGGGTCAATGTTGAGCTGGAGCATGAACCGCAGGCTCCAACAAGGCGCACTTTCACGATGCCGTCTTCGATATCCACCAGTTCCACGTTTCCTCCGTCTTGAATGAGCATTGGACGGATTGTTTCTAGAACCGATTCGACCTCTTCCTTCATAACGTGCTCCTTTGGGTACCTGCTGTTTTAGTGACTTGTATTGCTTTGCTACTGTCCATTGACGAGGGCTTCTTTTTTAGCCAGGAGTTCCTCCTGGGTTTCAACATGCTCAGGGTCTTTTGGGATACAATCTACCGGACAGACTTCGACGCACTGTGCTTCCTCGTACCAGCCCATACATTCGGTACACTTCTCCCAATCGATCACATAAACGTCGTCTCCTTCCGTGATCGCTTCGTTGGGGCACTCCGGTTCACAGACCCCACAATTTACGCAGTCTTCGGTGATGATCAGTGCCATTCAACTCTCCTTAAAAATTTTCAGTCTTAAAAGCAAAAAGCTTTTAAGAGATTAGTTGCTGTGTCTTTCAAAGGACCCGGTTGCTGTATTCCATGCGAACCAGGCCTCGTCTTTTATTTCTCCATCATAGACTGAAACCACCAGGTAGGCGGCATCGGGATATGTGGGTTCTCCATCGAACATTGCCATTTTCCGGTCTTCTTCCGAAAAATAGGCATCGTGGTCCGGGTGCGAATGGTAAAATGCCTTGATCGACATTCGTTTGGCTTCCGCTTCCTTGAGAATCTTCATCAACTCCCTGGGGTCAATATTATATGCCGTCCGGGCATCCCGGGGGTGAGTCTCAGGATCCATCGCGTGAAGCTTGTTTTGTATGTTGGTACACCGGAACAGAATGTCTTTTTCCTTTGTTTCCGGAAATCCAATAATGATCCCGCAACACTCACAAGGGTACTCCGCAAGAGCGTGCTGGCGCATCTTATCAAGTTTATCCTTGTCGAGCGGGAACATTAATATTTTTAACCTTTAAGGGTGGGTTGTCAAATTGTTTTCGCCTAATCGCTTTTGAAGAGAGGGCGACGCGTTTGCCTGCTTCCCAAGCCTAGCCCAGCATGCTGTTTCGCCGTACTTATTTGCCTTGCGCTATGCCTCTGATGTGGGTGGGAACCGACAACTTTGGCTATTGAAGTGTTTGCTAATGGGCAGACCGCCCCTAGCCTAGACGTGGGTTCTGATTACAAGGCTGTCTGTTACCTTCACTTGGCAGGCCAGCCGAAGATCGGGATTCTTCTTGAGTCGCTTGGCCAGTTGCTGTTCCTCAACATCGTTTCGCGGGTCGGTTTTTCCTGAGACGACCTCCACGGCGCAGGAATGACAAAGACCACGCCCCCTGCAATTGAGAATTTTAAAGATATGGGAGTAAATGCTCAGCCTGTTCCGGATGGCGGCTTCCCGAATGGTCTCCCCTTCTTCGGCCTTAATAGTTCTTTTCTGTTTGACGAATTGAATTTCTAGCATGCCTCAATTTCCACAAAGTTATGCAGTGCACCTTTTCCCCAGTAACCGTGAAACGCGCTTCCTACGGTCTGGCAAGAAGCGGTCATGTGAATAAATTGATTTTCACTACGGTTTCCCTTTAGCACCCCTACTTGGGAGTAAGGAGAGATGGTCTCGCCGCAATTAGCGCAAACGAT
>CAJWLY010000099.1 GCA_913043155.1 uncultured Nitrospinaceae bacterium
CGCGTTTTTGTCATCGCTGTTTAAGATCAAGGCGTCCTCTTTTGTCTGGCAGGAGGCGATTTCTCCTTTAAGGGCGGCATATTCCTCAAACGTTTTGTGCCGGTCAAGATGATCCGGTGTGATATTTAAGATCATGGCGAGCCTGGGGTGAAACGTTTTCACACCCTCCAGTTGGAAGGTTGAAATTTCTAAAACGAAGTAATCGACCGGTTCCTCGCGCAGCAGTCTAATGAAAGGGGCGCCTAGGTTGCCGCCGACAGCGATTTTCTTTCCAGCTCGTTTCAGGATGTTCCCGATGAGGGTTGTGACCGTGGATTTCCCATTGGTGCCGGTCACTGCGATGACAGGCGTTTTTGTGAAACGAGAGGCCAGTTCGACCTCGCTGATAATTTCTACGCCGCGCTTCTGGGCCTCCTGTAGAAAAGGAGCGTGAATATCGACGCCGGGACTCAGTATGATCCGTTCGGCATCTGCTGGGGGCTCTGAATGGCCGAACGATGTGTGAACCGCTGGATCGAGAGTTCGGATCGCCTCTTCAAGTTCCGTGCGTGGCTTGGCATCAATCAAGGTGACAGGAATTTTTTGCGCTGCCAGAAAGTTGGCCGCGGCGATTCCTGTACGCCCCATGCCGATCACTATGGTTTTTCCCATTCCCAGTTGCATGGCCTATCTCAACTTCAAAGTGCTCAGGCTGATCATGGCGAGTACCACGGCGATGATCCAGAAACGGACGATCACCTTGGACTCTGCCCAACCCGAGTGTTCGAAATGGTGGTGCAGCGGTGCCATTTTGAAAAAACGCTTGCCACCGGTGAATTTAAAGTAACCCACTTGGATGATGACGGAGAGTGCTTCGATGACGAAGATACCGCCCACCAGAAAAAGCAGTAATTCGTGTTTTGCAATTACGGCGAGAGTTCCAAGGATACCGCCTAGGGACAGTGAACCCACATCGCCCATAAAGATTTGCGCTGGGTAGGCGTTGTACCAGAGGAATCCAAGGCTTGCGCCCACAACCGCTGAACTGAGCACGGCCACTTCGCCTGCTTCCTTGATGTGCTGGATGCGTAAATACTCTGCAAACTTCAAATGTCCGCACAGGTAAAGGATCGCGGTATAGGTGATCATGGCGATGATGATGGGGCCAATTGCCAGTCCATCCAATCCATCCGTAAGATTCACCGCGTTGGACGTTCCCACGATAGTGACGACAATAAACAGCAGGTACCAGTCGCCGAGGTCGGGCTGAAAAGTTTTAAAGAAGGGAACATAGAGTCTGGTGACATAATCGCTTCGCGCCGGGTCTATGTAGATCAGGTAACTTCCGATGGCGACACTCAGAAGAATCTGCAAAACGATTTTGGTGCGCGCTGACATCCCCTCATTTTTTTTGAGTTTCATGGCGTCGTCGAAGAATCCGATTAGACCGAATCCGACAGCGGCCAGGAGCACAACCCAGATATACGATTTGCTCAGGTCTGCCCAGAGCAGGGTGGAGGCGACGAGCGTTGAAAGGATGAGGAGCCCACCCATGGTGGGTGTTCCGGATTTCGCAGTATGGCTTTTTGGCCCGTCTTCGCGGATTTTTTCTCCGATTTGAAATTTTCTGAGCATGCGGATCATCATTCCACCCATGAGCACACTGAGCCCCAGCGCTGTGAGCCCGGCATAGGCTGACCGGAACGTGATGTACCGAAACACGTTAAGGAATGAATAATCGGAGCTGAGTGGATAAAAAATGTCATAGAGCATAACGTCAGCCGTCCCTTCCGGAAGCGATTTCTTCAGCCAAGCTGTTAACAACTTCTTCCATCTTCGATCCGCGCGATCCTTTGACTAGCAAGCAGTCGCCTGGGCGGACATGTTTTTTCAAGAAAGCCACCGCACACTTTCGTTCAGAGGCGGATGCAATTCGTTTGCACCCCATCCCCGCATCGGCGGCTCCCTGGGCGGCAAAAGCTGAGAATTCGCCGACGGCGACCAGGTAATCAATCGAGAGAGCGCCGACTTGGGTTCCCAGTTGCCTGTGGGCCGGTTCGGCAAGCTTCCCCAACTCCAGCATGTCCCCGATAACCAGGAAACGGCGCCCTTTGCAAGGGTATTGAGCCAGTGTCTTCATAGCTTCGAGCATCGAGCGTGGGTTGGCGTTGTAGGTGTCATTGATGACCGTCACGCCTTTGAGTTCGGTGATTTCATAGCGCTGGGACAATAGGTTGCAATTGTTGAGCCCAGCCTTCATGTCCTCCGGCTCCAGTCCTAGGGAGTAGCCTGTGGCCATCGCGGCGAGCGCGTTGTAAATGTTGCAGGAGCCGATGAAGGGCAGGTGCGTGGAAATGGTTTGGTCGAAAAGGCGGACCGTAAAATCGAACCCTTCTTTATCTCGCGGGCGAATGTCTTCAGCGCGCACGTCGGCGTCTTTGTGGATGCCATAGGTGATTACCTTTGCCCGCACGGATTTTGCGAGTTCGAGAACTAGCGGATCATCTGCGTTGACGACAGCGGTCCCCTGCTCACTCAAAGAGTCGTAGAGCTCCCCTTTGGCGGTCTGAATATTTTTCAGCGTTTTCAGTTGAGTAAGGTGACCTTCGGAGATATTAGTGAGGACGCCGATTTCCGGTTGCGCGATTTCGGCCAGGCGTTTTATTTCTCCAGTTGCGCTCATGCCCATTTCCAGAACAGCTACCCGGTCGTCTTTTGAAAGGCGAAATAGGTTGAGCGGAAGCCCGATATGATTGTTCAGGTTTCCCCGTGTTTTGAGGGTCTTAAATTTCATTTTTGTGATTGAGGCAATCATTTCCTTGGTGGTTGATTTTCCGTTGGTACCCGTGACACCGACCACGCGCACGGGGATTTGTTCCCGATGGAAGCGGGCCAGTTCCTGGAGCGCGGTCAACGTATCGTTGGCGCAAATGACCGGGGGCGCTTGCTTGTTTTGTTCCGAGGGCGCCTTGGCACGATCGGAAACCACGACGCCTGCCGCTTTTTTTTTCACTGCATTCTGGAGAAAGTTGTGTCCGTCGAACCGATCCCCGCGGATGCAGACAAACAGTTCGCCCGCATTAAGGGTCCGCGAATCGATGGATACTCCGCGGAAGATTCGGTCTTCGGCTCCAGAAAGAAGCTCCCCATCAATGGCTTTCAAACAGTCATGGATTTTCATTTCAATCACCCTTCAACTTCCTCCTCAACGCCTTGGCCGCGATTTCCCGGTCGTCGAAATGAATCTTCTGAGTTCCTAAAATCTGGTAATCCTCGTGCCCTTTTCCGGCGATCATGACGAAGTCGCCGGGTTGGGCTATACGAATGGCGAAGCCGATCGCCTCTTCGCGGTTGATGGAGACGGTGTAGTCCTTGTCGCGAACGGCAGAGGAAGGCACACCTTCAAGAATGTCCTCCACGATGCGTTCGGGGTTTTCCGTTCGAGGGTTGTCCGATGTGATGACGGTAAAGTCACTCGCTTCCATTGCGGTGCGCCCCATTTCCTTGCGCTTGCCCCGGTCCCGGTCTCCGCCGCAACCGACTACGGTAATGATCCGTTTTGACGTGATCGCTCGTGCCGCCTGAAGTACGTTGCGAAGTGCGTCGTCTGTGTGGGCATAATCGACAACGACTGGGAACTTTTGTCCGCAGGAAACTTTTTCAAATCGACCAGGGATGCGGTCTATGGACTGCAGTCCTCGGTCGATATCATCCAGCGAGATACCCTGAAGAAGTGCTGCTGCAGCGGCGGAGATCAGATTGTAAATATTGTGCCGACCCAAAAGATGAGTTTGTATCTCACGGGATCCGGCAGGAGTTTTTAGGGTGAATCGACTTCCGGTTTCGGACAACGTGCAGTTTTCGGCCATAACGTCAGCAACATGGTCGATGCCCGTAGAGAGCGCTTCCCCGGCGAACTCCTCCAGGATTTCGCGTCCGACCGGATCATCAGTATTGCTCACGGCCTTGTCTACAGCGTTGTCGCGAAACAAACCTTTCTTCGCTTCTTTGTATTTCTCCATCGTGCCATGGAAGTCCAAGTGGTCGCGGGTCAGGTTGGTGAAGATCCCCACGGCGAAATGCATTCCATGTACGCGCTTCAAAGCCAGAGAGTGGGATGAGACTTCCAGAAAACAGTGGCTAATTTTTCTGCCCGTCATTTCGTCGAGCATGCGGTTGATATCGAGTGATTCGGGTGTGGTGATCGGCGCGGCCAGATCGGTGTCGCCATAGTGGTAATGGATGGTGCCGATGATTCCCGAAGCTTCTCCCTTCGCCTGATAAATGGATTCTAGGATGTACGTGAGCGTGGTTTTCCCATTTGTGCCCGTTATGCCGAAGAGATTCAGCCGGTCGCAGGGCCGGTGGTAGTATTGTGACCCGATCCATGACAGGGCACCTCGGCAGTCGGCGACGGAGACGGCAGTGACGTCTCTCGTGTCGAGTTCCAGTTCAGCCAACTGCTCTCTGGTCGCTTCGGTTACAAAGGCGGAGGCGCCGCGGGCGATAGCATCACGGACGAACTGGAATCCGTCCCGCTTGAGCCCATGAACGGCGACGAAAAGGCTCCCATCCATTGCCTTTCGGGAGTCGAAAACGACCGAAGAAATCTCCCGGTTCAACGTTCCGAGCACGTCGAGAGTTGGAAGCCCGAGGAGGAGGTTAGATAAATTTTGCTTCGGCTTTTCGTTCACGTCCCAGGCATCCTCCAGGAGAAGGGTTTGTGTTTGAGTTTCACCCAAATATTCCATTACGTACGTTCCAGGATATCAGCGGGTTGATCGCTCGGCGGTACGTTGAGATAACGCAATGTTTCGCGGGCGATACTGCTGAAGACCGGTGCCGCGACCGAACCACCCCAGTGGGTTCCCTTGGGCTCGTCGATCATGACCAAGATCGCTACCTTCGCCGCATCGGCTGGGACGAATCCGACAAAAGAAGAAACGAACGCTGTTTTCGAATAGCCCCCCGTTTTCGGATCGTATTTCTGGGCCGTTCCTGTTTTTCCGGCGACTTCATACCCTTTGACCGCGGCTTTTTTTCCGGTCCCGTCTTTAACTACACTTTTCAGGATGTCGACCATTTGGCGGCTGGTTTGAACGGAGATCACCCGCCGAACTGTTTTGGGTTCGAATTTATCCCCAACCTGTCCGTTGTTTATGACCGCATGGGCGATACGCGGAGTCATAAGTACCCCACCATTAGCAATGGCACCCATAGCGGCAGTTATTTGTAGCGGTGTAACGCTGATCTCTTGTCCAAACGAAATTGAAGCTAGAGACCTCAAACCCCAACTTGATAATCCCCGAACCTTTCCCGGTGCCTCACCCGGAAGTTCGACTCCCGATTTCTGGCCGAAACCAAATTTACGGATGTAATCGTAGAAAGAGCGTTGGCCAAGTTGCTGGGCAATTTTTATCGACCCGATGTTGCTCGACTGGACGATGATGTTTTGTAGTGTCAGCCAGCCGAATTTATGGTTGTCGGCCTCGCCGAACGTGGCTTCACCATTGCGCGTTTCAATACCGAACTTTCCGTTTTCGCAGAAAAACATGTCATCGGGCAGCGCGGCGCCCGAATCAATCACCGCGGCGGCGACGATAGGCTTGAAGATGGATCCTGGTTCGTAGGCGTTTGATATCGCATAATTGCGCCACCTTTGAGGCTGGTAAATTGAATAGCTATTTGGGTTGTATTGGGGAATATTTGCGAGAGCATAAATCTCTCCCGTGTTCGGATTCATCACGACCGCGATGCCGGACTTGGCCTGGTATTTCTCCACTTGATTTTTCAGATGGTGCTCCGTGAAGAACTGGATGACCTCGTCCAGGGTGAGCACCACGCTTCGGTTTCCCCAAACTTGGTCGCCGACTCCCTTGCCGAACCGAATCGGTCTGCCCCGCGCGTCTTTTTCCATGACTGTGCGGACGGTATTTCCTTTTAACGTTGATTGAAATTGATGTTCGATGCCCGCCAGTCCCTGGTTGTCAATCCCGAC
>CAJWLY010000100.1 GCA_913043155.1 uncultured Nitrospinaceae bacterium
GAATCTTCATGGACCCACAAACTTTGTAAGGCGCCTATTCAATTTTCAAAGAGCTGACGCGATAAAGCTCAATGCTTTACCCGTGTTCTGTACTGCTTATCTACTGTCTCGGAAATATCTTCAGGGAAAAAAAAACCCTTATCTGACGGGTTTCAGCCTACATCCCTCACTGAAACCCTCACATAAAGGTTTCTACCTGAAAAACAGCCTGTTAACTCAAACGCTACGGGTAATAATAAGACCTTTTTGGGATAAAGCAAGGATTTTTTTTTAATTAAACGAAAATATTTTAACAGCTTTTATTTCAAATAGATTATACCAAGTCACAAATCCTCCGGCTGCATCGGGGTGGTTTTTTCTTCCAGTTTTAGGCTTTTCAGGGTGTAGAGCCTGTGGTACAGGCCCCCTTTTTTCATCAGCTCCTCGTGGGTGCCGGTCTCAACAATCCGGCCCTCATCCATCACCAGAATCCGTTTGGCATTGTGGGTTGTGGACAACCGATGCGCGATCACGAGGGAAGTGCGATCCTTCATCAGCCGCTCCAGGGCTTCCTGGATCAGAACCTCAGACTCGTTGTCGAGTGCCGACGTGGCTTCGTCGAGAATGAGGATGCGTGGATCCTTTAATATTGCTCGGGCGATGGCGATCCGCTGGCGCTGTCCGGCTGAAAGACGGATCCCTTTTTCACCCACGATGGTCTGGTACTGTTCCGGGCATTCCATGATGAAGGTATGGGCGTTCGCCGCCTTTGCAGCCTCGATGACCTCGTTCTGAGTTACACCCTCCTTGGCATACCTTATGTTCATCTCGATGGTTCCGCCGAACAGGATCGTCTCCTGCGGAACGATTCCGATTTGATCCCAATAGCTGGAAAGCTTCACCGTTTTCAATGGAATTCCGTCGACCCGGATTTCCCCGCCAACCGGATCATAAAATCTGTGCAGGAGTTGAACGAGGGTGCTTTTCCCAGCCCCGCTCGGGCCAACCAGCGCTATCATCTGCCCCGGCTCGATGGTAAGGGAAATATCTTTCAAAATTTCCTGCTCTTTACGATAGTGGAACCGTACGCCGTCGAACTCGACACGCCCGGCGATCGAGGGCATGGGCCGGGCATCGGGAAGGTCACGTACTTCGCCGTGCATGTCCAGAAGTTCGAACAAGCGCTTGCTCGCTCCTAATCCTTCCTGGAGCCGTGTATACATTCGGGCGAAACTGCCCATGGGCCCGGCGATGATCGCTGCGTACAGAATGAATGCGATCAACTCGCCCGGACTGATCCCGCCGGTGATGACCTCGCGTCCGCCATACCACAGCAAAATGAGCGACGTGCTGAGTGCGATGAATCCGATCGTCGGGCCAAAAAACGATGAGATGATCACACGACTGCGCGCAGATTGGAAACTGTCTTCGATCGCATTGGAAAACCGCTCCAACTCCAGTTTGTCGCGCACGAAGGATTTGACCACCTGGTAACAGGATATATTTTCCTCCAGAATAGTCGTGGAGACGGCGAGTTTATCCTGAATTTCGGTTGAGAGCCGCTTCATCTTGCGTCCGAAAGTCCGTGCAAATAGGACAAGGACAGGTGCCAGCACCAGAATCATGAACGTCAACTTCCAGTTCATATAGATGATGATAATCACCCCACCCATAAGCCGGATCGACTGTTGGAGTACAGTTGCGGGCAAGTCGGTGATGATGTTCTCGATGGTGGTGACGTCGTTGGTCATGCGCGACACGATTTCTCCCGTACGCCGCTTGACGAAAAAACTTATCGACATGGTATGAAGGTGATTGAACAGGTTTTTGCGAAAATCTGCGATCACCCGCTTTTCGGTGACGTCAAAGAGGTAGTTGTGTATGGTCTGGCAGATCAGTTGCAACAGGAATAGAAAACCGATGGCAATGGTTATGTTGTTAAGCCGGTCGAGATTTTTCTCGAGCATCACCACGTCGACGAGGTTGCGCACGAACAGGGGGATCGCAAGATTCATTGCGGACGCAGCGATCAAAAAAATACTACCCGCAAACAGGGCCGCTTTGTAGGGAAGAAGTAACTGTAGGAGACGCCTGTAATTTTGCATGTATGGAACGCTGTGGTATGCGAGTTGGAGTGTTATGATAACCTGCTTCGCATAAAGGTGCTAAGAAAAAACCATTAGAGTATCTTCACATTGCTCTATACAAAAAGATGCCTTTGGTTTTTGCGTGAAGAGAAATTTCTGGAGTTGTGTATGGACTTTCCGGGTAAATTGAAGATCATTTTCAGCGATATCAAGATTCAGCACACAGTTTTTGCACTTCCGTTTGCAATGATGAGTGCATTTATTGCGGCGGAGGGATTACCGGAATGGGAAACGTTGTTATGGATCTTGGTAGCAATGTTTGGGGCAAGAAACGCCGCCATGGCGTTCAACCGCATGGCCGATATGCAGATCGATAGACTTAATCCGCGCACTCGAAACCGAGCCTTGCCTTCAGGAAAAGTTACATTCCGACAGTACTGGGGTTTTCTGGTCGCTTCCACAGCTCTGTTCGTTCTTGCGGCTTATATGTTGAACCGATTGGCATTTTACTTGTCCCCGGTGGCGCTGGTGATCGTGTTCGGTTACTCGTTTGCCAAGCGGTTCACGCCCTATTCGCATTTGTGGTTAGGAATTGCTATTTCCATTGCGCCGGTAGGAGCTTGGGTGGCGGTTCGGGAAGAGATTTCGCTAGTGTCACTCGTGCTTGGCGCGGCGGTGGTGTTTTGGTTAGTTGGGTTCGATATCATCTATTCTTGTATGGATGTTGAATCGGATTCAAAAAATAAGTTGTATTCCATTCCGCAACGGTTTGGGGTCGAGCGCGCCTTGCAGTTGGCCTTTCTTTCTCATGGCGCCATGCTTTTGTTTCTTCTCGGACTTTTGTTTGTCCCGGTGCTTGGTGGGCTTTATCTTGCCGGAGTGGTTCTGGTGGCCGGTCTCCTCGGGTACGAGCATTCGCTGGTGCGCCCCAACGACCTTTCCAGGGTCAATATCGCTTTCTTCAATATCAATGGCGGGATCAGCGTTCTTCTGATGTTATTTGTGATTGCAGATTGCCTTTGGGTGTAGACATGGGATCGAAAACAGGAGAAACCTTTCTCGCACTTAAGTCGCTAGGGTGATAGCCTCCGTCATCTCACCCCTATAAAAACCGTGTTTGTCCACCAAGTCTTTGTAAAAACCAGCCGAGCGATGGAAGGTTTTGTACAAATCATTTTAAGTCCCGCTCGGATTCGGGTATAATTTTCCCTTCTAAAAACATCTGAATTTTAAGTTATGTTGTTCGAATTTGAAGATAGGGCGTTAAAGCCCCTTGAAGCCAAGGTGCGTGCGGGGGAGCGTCTGTCTCTTGAGGATGGGGTGACATTGTGGCATTCGTTTGACCTGTTGGGGGTGGGGTACCTTGCCAACATTATCCGTGAACGGATTCATGAAGATAAGACCTATTTCATTCACAACCGCCATATCAACCACACCAACGTGTGTGTCAACAGCTGCCAGTTCTGCGCCTTCGGGGTTAAGGAAAACGATCCTGCCGCCTACACGAAATCTTTGGAGGAAGTCTTCTCGGATGCGGAGAAGTATGAGAGCGGCCGTGTGAGTGAGTTTCATATCGTGGGCGGTCTGCATCCGAATCTTCCGTTTCAATATTACTTGGACATGATGTCAGGGCTGAAGCAGCGGTTTCCAGAGGTGCATATCCAGGCGTTTACGGCGGTAGAGCTTCAGTATCTGGCGAAAATCGCCGGGATGTCTTTGAAGGATACTCTGCTCGCTTTGCGTGATGCGGGCTTGGGTTCGGTTCCTGGGGGCGGCGCAGAAATTTTCGCCAAGCGGGTGCGCAGGAAAATTTGTTCGGAGAAAACTACTGCCGATGAGTGGTTGGATGTTCATGCAGCCATCCATTCGGTGGGTATGAAAAGCAATGCCACGATGTTGTACGGTCATGTGGAGAATGCCGAAGAACGAACCGATCATCTTATTCGACTGCGGGACCTTCAGGATCGCACGGGCGGATTTCTTACTTTTATTCCGCTGGCATTTCATCCAGAAAATACGAGTCTGGATTTTCTCCCGAGTACTCCGGGACAGCTTGATTTGAGGGTCCTGGCCGTGTCCCGTTTGATGCTGGATAATTTTCCCCACGTCAAGGCGTTCTGGATCATGATCACTCCTCAGATCGCTCAGGTGTCTCTTGCTTTTGGGGCAAACGATATGGACGGAACCGTGGTCGAGGAAAAAATTACGCACGCGGCAGGTGCGGTGACAAACCAGATTTTTCGGAAGAATACTATTGTGGATATGATTGTCGAGGCGGGACGCAAACCTTTGGAGCGTGACACCTTGTACGAGGCAGCCTAGGAGCTCCTGATTTAAGTCTTGATTTTAAGTTTGTGGTACGCGTTCCCATTTTGGACTTTTTGCACGCTGAAAAGATGCAAGCTAAGACACCTCAAGCCAGTCTAAGATCCCTGCTGTAGAGGAATTGAAAAATGAGTGATTGGTATATGCTGACGTTTGTTGGGCGTGACCGGTCTGGAATCGTCGCCAAAGTGACGTCAGCAATATTTGAGGGTGGTGGCAACCTTGGGGAAGCGTCGATGGTTCGCCTGGGTGGCAATTTTACGATCATGTTGATGGTTCAGTATGACGGATCTGGAGAATCTCTTGAAAAAATCCTATCCCCCGTTTGCGATGCCCTGAAGTTGTGGAAGCATGTCGACCGAATTGAAGGAGAGTTGCATCATCATCTGGAACCCGATGTCCGTATCAGTATCTACGGAGCTGACCGGGCGGGCATCGTTGCCGAAACCACAGGCGCTCTAGCTGAGGCCGGGCTCAATATTCTGAACCTTGAATCGGATGTAGGTGGAACGGCGGATACTCCGATTTACATCATGGAGATTGATGGTGTGGCGGGGAAAGGGATCGATGTCCTGGAGACGGCTTTGGATCGGCTTGCCAGGGAGAAGAATGTTGAAACCCGCCTCGTTCCCATTGATACGCTGATGGGTTGAGCCGATGGCCGTTCTTGATATCCTGACTTATCCGGATTCACGCCTGAAACAAATTTCTCGGCCGATCAAGGTAATTGATGAAGCTTTACAGCAGTTCATCTCGGACCTCGAAGAGACCATGCTGGCCGGGCCAACATCAGCGGGCATTGCTGCACCCCAAGTGGGTCGATTCGAACGACTCGTCATCATTGACGTATCTTTCAAACCAAATATTCCAAATCACGGGCGGCTGGTTTTGATTAACCCTGAAATCATCTCTCACGAGGGGTCTGTTGTCGGGAGGGAGGGGTGCCTGTCTGTTCCTGATTTTACGGGGAACGTGTCGCGGTTTGAACGCATCCACCTGAAAGCTTCAGATCGGGCCGGAAAAACCCAGGACTATGATATGTTGGGGTACGAAGCTCGGGCCGTGCAGCATGAGTTGGATCACTTGGACGGATTGCTTTTTCTGGATCGTCTCGTCAGTCGTAGGAATAGCCTGTTTCGCCGAAAAGTTCACAATCAGGTGGACCTTCCTAAGCAATAAAACGATCTACGCTAAAGATCGTTAGGGTGGAGTAATACACATGCTGCCAGAATGGATCCTGTTTAGAAAAAAAATAGAGGATTCCAAACACGCTCTTCAAGGAGCCTGCCTCGGATATGCCAAGCTCATGGGGGCTGATCTGGTAGGGGCCGATTTGAGAGGAGCCGACCTGAGTACCGCTTACTTGATTCGGGCTAACCTGAGCGGGGCCAACCTGAGCGGGGCCGATTTAAGCGGAGCGGTTATCAGCGAGGCTAACCTGAGTGGGGCTGATTTGGGCGATGCTGATCTGGAAGATGCATACTTGAACGGAGCCGATTTAAC
>CAJWLY010000101.1 GCA_913043155.1 uncultured Nitrospinaceae bacterium
GCGGCTGTTTAAAAAAAATATCCACTTTCAAATCGTCCTCGCTCCCTTCCCGTTTGATCACCACCCCGGCGCCGAATTTCGGATGCAGAACCTTCGTCCCGACCACGTACTTCCCCCTTTGTCCGGAGCCTGAAAAAGCCATCGCCGGATTTTCATCGTACGGTTCTCCGACGGCTTGTGTTGTTCGGTAACGAGGTGTCTCTAGATGGCTTTCATTGATCAGAACCTCGGAAGGAATGGAAATCAGGAACTGGGACGGCGGATAATTGAAGGTGCTCCCATAAATGCGTCGTCTGCGCGCGTTGCTGATGAAAAGTTTTTTCTTTGCCCGGGTGATGCCGACATAGCACAACCGTCGTTCCTCCTCATATTCATCCGGATCGGACATGGAACTCGCATGCGGCAGCAGCCCGTCCTCCATCCCGATAATGAAGACCGACTCATATTCCAAGCCTTTGCAGGTATGCAGAGTCATCAACTGTAAGGCCCCGCGCGAGTCGTCTACCGCATCTGCGTCGGAAACCAAGGCTGTAGTGTCCAAAAACTCCCGCAACGTTTCCCCGCGCTCCTCAGACTGCTGAACCGCGGTGAATAATTCATTCAATGTATCGATCCGATCCCTGCTCTCTCGGGAGTCCTCTTTTTCCAACATGGCTGCGTAGCCGGTCCGTTCCACCACATCGTGAAAAAAATCCACCACAACTCCATTCTCGTAAACCGCGCGGAGTTCATCCATCATCCGAAGGAACTGGGCGATCTTGTTCGCTGCCCCCGAAGCAACCAGGCGACGAGATCCCACTTCGCGCAACGCTTCCATCAAACTGATTTCCTGACTCGCACCGAATTGTTCTACTTTTTCAAGAGTGGTCTTGCCGATCCCGCGTGTTGGAACATTTATAATACGGCGCAACGAAACGGAATCGGCTGGATTCAAGATCACCCGCACAAATGCAAGGATGTCCTTGATCTCCCGTCGCTCATAAAACCTGAATCCGCCGATCAACCGGTAGGAGATATCCGATCCCCTCAGCGCCTCTTCCATCGCGCGTGATTGTGCATTGGTCCGGTAAAGCACCGCCATCTTGTTGAACAGCAGCCCCTCTTCCCGGTTGTACCTGAGGGCGCGCTCACACACAGTTCGCGCTTCATCCGTTTCGTCGTCGGCACGATAATAAACAATGGGATCGCCCTCCTCGTTCTGGGTCCACAGGGTTTTAGGTTTGCGGTTGTAGTTTTCCTTCACCACGCCCGATGCAGCTTTCAAGATCGCTTGGGTCGAACGGTAGTTTTCCTCCAGTTTAATCATCCGCGTTCCTGGAAAATCATTTTCAAAATTCAAGATGTTTTCGAGATTTGCCCCTCGCCAGCGGTAGATGCTCTGATCGTCGTCGCCCACCGCACACACATTCCCATGTTTTGAAGAAAGTAATCTCACTAGTTGATACTGGGTCGCATTTGTATCCTGAAACTCATCGACAAGAATATGGCAAAATTGCTCGCTGTATCTGTCCAAAACTAACGGCGATTCTTTAAGTAGACGTACCGCCATGACCAATAGATCGTCAAAATCCAGCGCGTTGCTTCGTTTTAATCCAGCCTGATAAAACGGATAAACTTCAGCGGCTTTCAACCTTGGGCCAAAAGGCAAGTCATCCAAGTCCACCTCCTGCGGCAAGAGAAAATCGTTTTTGAATCCGCTGATATGGTGGAGCAGGGTTTTCGGAGTGAATGCGTCTTCGTCGATGGATGCCGACTTCATACATTGCTTGATCAGGGATAACTGGTCGGCTGCATCGTAAATAATGAAGTCTTCGGTGTATCCCAGTTGATCAATATGCCTTCTAAGCAATCGAAGGCAGAAGGAATGAAACGTACTAATCCAGGGAGAAGGCCCATCCTCGCCTACAAGCATCGTCCGGACCCGTTCTTTCATTTCCCCGGCAGCCTTGTTGGTGAAAGTAATCGCCAGGATGTGGTCGGTGCCCACTCCCTGTTGAATAAGGTTCGCGATACGGCAGGTGATGACGCGAGTCTTTCCCGACCCAGCCCCGGCAACGACTAACAGCGGTCCTTCTGCATAGCGTACGGCCTCCAGTTGCTGGGAATTTAAAGATTCCAAGTGCATGAGAAAAATAAGCTCCCGATCAACCAGGACTTGAATTAAAAAAAAGAACGGCGTTCTTTCGAACGCATCGAAAAAACGCCGTTCGCCATCAGGCTACAACTTACCTTGTTTCTTGGGTGGGGTGAACCCAAAATCTGACCAAATATTCAAAGTCCATCCCAAAATTAAATATCTGCTCGTTTTAGAGCGGACCGAATCAACTTCTCATCGACTGTGGAAATGGCTCGAGCACCACCTCCAGTGACAGAGTCTTGTCGCCGCGCACCAGTTTGAACGGAATCTTCTTTCTGGTCGGACTGTACACGACCAGCTTGGGAAGTTTACCGGAGTTTTTGATGGAGTGTCCATCGAACTCGACGATGACGTCATTCCTCTGCACCCCCGCGTTAAATGCCGGGCTGTCGGCCACCACTTCTTGCACTAGCGACCCACGGCTCACAGTAAGCCCCAAAGACTCTTTGGTCTGTAGAGTGATGTCCTGGACTGAGACACCAAGCCAACTGCGAGTCACCCGTCCATTTTCCTTGAGCTGGGGAACGAGTATTTTCGCAATATCGATGGGTAGAGAAAATCCAAGACCTTGGCCCATCGGTAAAATAGCGGTGTTGATACCCACGACCTCGCCACGCGTGTTGATGAGGGGTCCTCCACTATTACCGGGATTGAATGGTGCATCGGTCTGTATATAATCGTCATAGGGAGTTGCCCCCAGCGCCCGGCCCTTGGCACTCACAATGCCCACCGTAACGGTGTGATCCAGTCCAAATGGACTCCCAATGGCCATCACCCAGTCTCCCGGCTTAAGGTTTTCAGACCGCCCGAGCGGAAGAGTCGGTAACGGTTCGGGCACATCGATCTTGATGAGAGCGATATCCGCTACTTGATCCATCCCGATCAAGCGCCCCCTGAACAGACCATCATCACCCAATGCCACCTGCACTGCATCGGAACCAGAGACAACGTGGGCATTAGTCAAAATATAACCATCACGATGAATGATGAAACCGGATCCCTCTCCCCGTTGCCGAAATTCCTTTGAACCGTGGGGTTTCATTCGAGGAGGAAAACCGAAGGGATAGTTTTCGTTCGTAATTTTTTTCATTGATCGGATACTCACCACCGCTGGACTCAGTTGCTCCACCAAGTCCCTAAATAACGCACCTCCCACGAGGGCCTTATTGTCCAGCTCGGATACCACCGATTTTTCCTCCCACAGTTTTTCTACACTCGCAAAACCAGGGCCGGACATGACAGAAACCATCATGAAAGTCGCAGCAATCAACAACCCATTTCTAATCCAGGAACGTGCATTCTTCATAGTTATTTCCTTTTCTAAAATTGAATAAGAAAAATTTAATATAAAAAGAATAGCATTGGAGTAGGTGCGCCGCATTAAACCCACATTAAATTTAAATTAAGAAAATTTTATTTTTTCTACTGGGTATAACCCCGGTTGGGGAGCAGGAAGTGGAAATTCTAAAGTAGGTGTTCCCAGACCACGGCAGCGAGTGCTTCAATGAAGAGAGGGGAACAGTTCAATGACTCGGTACGGTACAACTTTAGATTTTTTGATTCTGCGTATTGTGCAAACTGGATGTCGATATCGTATAGGATTTCAATATGATCAGAGACGAATCCCACAGGTACCATTAGCACGGGTTTCGAGCCGATCCGAGCGATACGATCGAGAGTGTTCTCCACGGTTGGCCCCAGCCAGGGTACCGGAATCATCCCCTGGCTCTGATAGGCCTTGTACCAGCGAAACGGCTGAACTCGTTCTACAATGGCTTGCACCGTCCGGTCGTATTCCTCTTCGTACGGATCACCGAGTTCGGTGGACTCAGCGGGAATGCTGTGAACCGTAAAAATAGTGTGAACCTCCTCGTGTCCCTTTTCGCGCATCCGATCCATCGCCTGATTATACCGTTCCACAAACGCGTCAATTAGGCTCGGCTGGTTGGCCCAGGTACTGATGAACTGAATCGGCAGCTTTGTTACAGAATTTTTTTTCTGTGCATCATTGAGCGCATTGAAGTACCGTTCGGTACTCCACGTACTGTATTGGGGGGCTAGGCAAAGCGCCAGCACCCGCTCGATACCATCTTTCACCATCTGCCCAACAACGTCAGAGATGTAAGGACTCCAGTTTCTCATTCCGACATAGACTTTGAAATTTCCGCCATTCTGGTTGAGAAACCGCTCAACTTCTTTGGCTTGATTCTGGGTGATCTCCAAAAGCGGGGAGCTGCCTCCGATGGCTTCGTAGCGTTCGCGGATGAGCTGGATCACTTCTGGAGAAGACTCGGTTCCGCCACGGATGTTCTTCAGGTAGAGAGGTATGTCGTCTACGTGGCTGGGGGCGCCGTGCGCCAGGAGAAGGACCGCCGTGGGCCCAAGAGGTTCAGAACACTCATTCATGGTGGTATTCGTGAACCATGTCGACCACCGCTTTGACATGGTCCACCGGCGTATGTTGCAGAATCCCGTGGCCGAGATTGAAAATGTGCCCGGGACGACCGGCGGCGCGCTTTAAGACATCTTTCACCCTCTCCTTGAGAATGGGTATGGGTGCAAAAAGGAGCGTCGGGTCGAGGTTACCCTGCACTGCGCGGTCAAATCCAATATATTTCCACGCATCGTCGAGATGGATGCGCCAGTCGAAACTCACCACATCGCCACCCGCCCGCGCCACGACATCAAGCAGAGTCGATGTACCGGTACTGAAATTGATCACTGGAACGCCGCTGTCTTTCAATTCAGAGATGATCCGACGCGTGTGCGGCAGAACGAACCGCTCATAATCGTATGGCCCCATGCAGCCAACCCAACTGTCAAAAATCTGTAGCGCCTGCGCACCCGCCTTCACCTGCATTTTTAGATAATCGACCAGCATGGTACACACCTTGTCCATGAGAAGGCTCCACATCTCCGGGGCTTCGAACATCATGAGTTTGGTGGCAGTAAAATCTCTCGACTTCCCTCCTTCTATCATATAACTGCATAGAGTGAATGGGGCACCGGCAAATCCGATAAGTGGCATTTTCCCGGAAATTTCCTGGCGCACGATGCGGATCGCATCGCCGACAAACCCAAGATCTTCCTCGGCATCGACCGGACGCAGTTTCTCAACGTCCTTGATGTCCTTGACCGGACGCGGGACAACCGGTCCGTCTCCAGCGGTAAATTCCAATCCCGTACCCATCGGCTCCAGAGGCAACAGGATATCAGCAAAGATGATGGCCGCATCCACTCCTAGGACATCCAGCGGTTGCAGGGTAACCTCAGCAGCAAGCTCCGGGGTCTTGCACATTTCCAGAAAAGTGTGCTTTTCCTTGAGGTCTCGATAGACCTTCATATAACGACCCGCCTGACGCATGAACCAAATCGGGGTCACATCGGTCGGCTCGCCGCGACAAGCCTTCAAAAATCGGTACTCATTTTGCTCTGTCATATTCCTTGATGTATTGGAGCTTGGATAAGGTTGTGATTATAGGTTGGAGTCCGACCTTACGCAACGGGTTTCTGCTAGGCATCAGACCTGTGGCAATACCTTTCTATACAATCTTATCCAAACCTGAGATACCGATACACATTT
>CAJWLY010000102.1 GCA_913043155.1 uncultured Nitrospinaceae bacterium
CTAAAGGGAAGGAGTTAGAGGAATGCTGCCAGAGCAACAGGACATTCTATGGACTTTCTTAGCGATCACGTTCACGGTTTTTGCGCTTTACGTCTTCGTAAACGTGGTGAAGCACTGCCGTGAGCGGGAAGATGTCAACACCACCCTGTGGGGAGGAGTTTTTGGGGCCTTCCTCGTGGTGATGTTTCTGGAAACGTCTGCCATGTTTGATATGACCCAGGGCGAGCAGTTGGGTTATTTTTTCAGCAAGATGGGATTGACGATTTTCCTCCTTCTGCTCACTTGGGGGATATTTTTCAAGAGCGAAAAAATTGAGAACCAGTCCCCGCCGATCATCCGCGGATTTTTCTGGTGGACGGTGATCTCGGTGCTGCTGGCCGGTTACACCAACTGGCTTCCTCAGCAGCGGAGCGATCCGCCGCCCAAGGCGTCGGCGATTGTCGGTGATATCACCATGGAAGAATATGCCGAGATGGGACGTATCATCATATTCGGCGCGAAGCAGGTGGCCGGTCAGAAGGCCATCGGGAAAGGCCAGTGTCCCCTCTGTCATACTTTCGCCGCCGGAGATAACATCGGTCGTTGCCCCAACCTCTTCGGAATCGACGAGCGTGGCGCGACGCGGGTGAAGGAGGACAAGTATATGAACGAACCCGTCAAGGTGGGGGAAACAGAGCCCGCCTCGGGTATCGTAAAAGGCGCGCCTGATCAAATCCCCGATGAGTACCGCCGGGAAGGCGCGGGTGGACATGATTCCATGACCTCGGAGGACTATATTCGCGAGTCCATGATGTGTCCCACCTGTTACGTGGTCAAAGGGTTTGGTGGGCCGGGTGATAAAAAGAGCCCGATGCCGGTCATCAGCAAGCCGCCGGTCAGCCTGAGCCCGATCGAGGTCAATGCGGTCATCGCCTGGTTGCAATCGAGGGAAACTCCGGGAGACTATTCCAGAATTACCGTGCCGTTGCCTTCAGATCAGCCTATAGAGGAAGCCAGCGCTGAGGAAGCACCCATCTTTGTGACCGGGGCCGAGCCCATCGATCAGATGATCAACACGCTGGGTTGCCCGCTGTGTCACACCATACCGGGTATCGAGGGCGCCGTGGGCGAACTTGGACCCAAGCTGCATGAGAAGATCAACGCCCCGCAACGCATCAAGGACCCGCGTTACAAGGGCAAGGCCACAAACACCAAGGAGTACGTGCGGGAATCGATCCTTGACCCTTCCGCATTCCTGGTGTTTAACGAAACAGCAGGCGAGCTCTACCCCGATGGCTTGATGCCTCAAGGCTTCAAGAACCAGATATCGGTGGAAGCTCTTGACAAAATAGTTGACTTTATCAGCCAAACCGAAGGCTAGGAGACAGGAGATAGCAATGAACAAACCTTTACTCAGTTTTATCCTTGCAGTAGCCGGTTGGGCGGTTTTCCATTACGGCGTGTTCCCTGTCTTTACTCCCGAGGAGCCCGGCTGGATTTTGAACCGCTACGTGTACTATCTGGTGTTTACCGCTTATCTGATTGCGGTGAACGTTGCCATGAAGCTGCAGCCTCCCATGGCTCTTAGGGGGTTGTACGTGTTCATGATGGGTTATTATTTTTACGACTCCATCCTGTATCCGCACGTCCCATGGACCCTGTTCATTACCTACATGATGCTGTGGGCGATCGGGACCTTCCTGTACGTCAGTCAGGATCCGGTCACCTTCCGCGAATTCAGGGCACCCATCGTCAAGACGATCGTCGGGGAGTACAAAATGGCCCGGATAGTTGTGTTCACGGTACTGCCTTTCCTCGTGGGCTGGGCGACCTACAACAGCCTCTACCCGAAGTTTGCAGAGCCCGTGGAGTTGAGGACGGTGCATCCGGCACCGCCTGCGACCACCAAGGTGCATGGCAAGACCTACGCTTTGGAAGAAGTAAGTAACCCCTTCCGGGTCGATGAGCAGGACAATTACAAGGACAGTTTCCCGTTTCTTGATGCGGACAAGTCGGAGTATATGAAATACGTGACCGAGGGCGGTACGGTTTTCTTCGAGAACTGCCATTACTGTCACGGTGACCAGTTGAATGGACTGGGCATGTTTTCCCACGTGTTCAACCCGACCCCGGCAAACTTTATCGATCCGGGAACGATTGCCATGCTTCAGGAATCGTTCCTGTTCTGGCGCGTGGCCAAAGGCGGACCGGGGTTGCCTAACGAATCGACCCCGTGGTCTTCTGCCATGCCGCCGTGGGAGGAGCACCTGACCACGGATGAAATCTGGAAAGTCATCCTGTTCGAGTACTGGTACACGGGATGGCATCCGCGGACCTTCGACGAAGAGTCTTCGGTCGGATAATAATAAAATTTTACGGTTACAAATAACCTTAACCATATCGAGAAACGGGGAATTAAGATGATCAATCCATTGAAAATCAGGAAGGAGTTAATGCTTCTTCTGACCCTTGTGGTTTCTATGGCCATGGCGGGGGTTGCCTTTGGGGAAGAAGAGATCCGGCCTCCTGATGCTGTTAAGACCGATCTGCTGGAGCTGGGTAAGAAGGTCTATTTCAAGCGCTGTGTGTGGTGTCATGGTGTTAAAGGTGCCGGCGATGGGCCGGCGGCAGAGCGCCTGTTCACCCGGCCGAGGAACTTTCTTTCGGGCAACTTCAAGATTCGGACCACCGACTCCGGTGAATTGCCTTTAGACGAAAGTCTCATCAGAACCGTCAAGAACGGACTCCAAGGCTCGGCAATGCCGGCGTGGGGCGAGTTCCTTAAGGAAGATGAGATCGTCGCCGTGGTCAACTTCGTTAAAACCCTGGTTGAAGACCGGGATTTCAACGATGCCGAGGACGAAGAAGTCACCATCATGGAATTTGGCACCAACCCCTGGAACACCACGGGGCCCTATCACTTGGGTGTTCCGCAGGACGCCATCGATCGGGGTAAGGAACTTTTCACAAAGAATAAATGCTTCGAGTGTCACGGCGGCGAAGGTCGCGGGGATGGTAACCCCACCATGAAGGATGACTGGGGATTCCCCATTATGGCCGCCGACTGGCAGCAGTGCTGGAATTTCCGCGGCAGCCGGCGCGATCCTTTCAACCCTTTTCACGTCGTTCGTACGGTTTCCACGGGATTGAACGGCACGCCGATGCCCAACTTCAAGGACAAACTCACGATTGAGAACCGTTGGGATCTGGCGGCGTTCGTCAACTCCCTGTGTCCCAGAAAGAAACAGGATAAACTGACCAGCAAGCCGGTTCCGGACTTCCTGATCAGTTCCTCGAACACCCCGGGAACGATCGCCGAGAAAATTGATGACCCCATGTGGCAGTCGCCCGATCACGATCCGAGGATCGTCGAGCGGAGTGAAGAGAAGGCGGGCAATCCAAGGGTCAATTACATCGCGCTCGCAGGTCAGATCACTCGTGGAAAACGCAACTTCGATCCGAAAGCGGATAACCTCTGGGTGACCTCTCGCTGGAATGAGGAACAGGGGATTTACTATCTGGTGGAATTCCACAACCGTTTTCTCTCCACCGATCCGGAATACCCGGATGCGGTGGCCATCCAGTGGCCGGCGAAGCTTCAGGACCTGTTCGGTGCGGAGAAGCCCTACTTTATTTTCGGCGACTCCAAAAAACCGGTCGATATCTGGAAAGCTTCCTTTATGGCCAAGGACTACAACCCGGCAGGCGCACCCAATCCAGCAGGGTATCAGCTGGACGTAACGGTTGAAGAGCTGAACGGGAACGGGTTCGAGGATGTGATGGCGAAAGATGAGACCACGGTGCAGGTGGTGGATTCCATCTTCCATCAAGGTCGAGTCAAGGTCCTGTTCAAGCGGGCCCTGACGACGGAAGGCGAAATGGACGTTCAGATCCCCGTTGAACAGTTCATTCCCGTATCCTTCATGCAGTGGGCCGGTGATGACAAGGAGACGGATGAGAACATGGCTATCTCGACGTGGTACTACACCATTCTCGAGCCGGCGGTGGATCAGGGGCATATTCTTCTAATGGCCGGTGTTATGGGGACGGTATTTGTCGGTCTCCAGGGTTGGTTGGTATGGATGACCAAGCGGACCCGGAAGATGTACTCCGATGGCAAGGTTAAGCAGGACGAATTGCCGTTCTAGGCTGATTCGACCAAGCTAGAAAAGCACAACGAAAGCCCGCCGCAAGGCGGGCTTTTTTTTTGTTTATTTTCTCAGAATATCAGTTTGGATTGAGGGCGTGGGGCGAACTTGCAGACCCACCAACACATCGGGTCTTCGATGAGATGGGCTCGATGGCCTCTGCCGGGACTGGTTTGTCTTAGTGGAATGAGCGCAGGGGAGGGAGGTCAGGCTTCGGTCTCGATTTCTTCAAGCTCCATGTCTCCCTCAATGATTTCCCGAAGAGACAGCTCCAGAAAGGTTTTGCGGGAAGTGTACTCCTCCGGATCGACATCAATGGTCGGCCGGGCGCCGCGCTCGAGTTGATGGATCCTCTGGGAAACGAGAATGCACAGGAGGTAGCGGCTTTTCACCACCTCAAGCGCCTGTTGGAACAGGCCCATGGTTTCTATTGTTTCAACGGGCATTTATGTTCTCCGGTAGTTGAGATTGGTATCGTTTATCGATGAAAGCGAGTCATTATAAAGACTCCGCCACCTGCTGTCAATTAATCCTGGAGACGATTAAATCTATTGAAGTAATTTTGCTGCAACAGTAAGGACCCGGTTGACCTGGTCTTCTGAAATTCCCCGGTGCAGGACGGCGCGGAATGTCCCGGAATGAATCATCAGAATTTTAACACCCTCGGATTCCAGATGCTCAAGAAACTGTTCCGGTGTCACCGTGGGGTGCTTGAGGGTGAAAAATATGATGTTGGTTTTTATCTGAGAAGGGTCCAGCTCGATTCCCTTTAGGGCCAAGAGGCCTTGAGCGAGTTTTTGGGTGTGGGTGTGGTCCTCCTTCAGCCGGTCGACCAGATCGTTCAGGGCGACAAGCCCTGCCGCTGCAAGATGTCCCGCCTGGCGCATTCCCCCCCCTACCATTTTGCGCCATTTTCGTGCCGTTTGGGCGAACTCTGCTGTCCCGCAGGCGAGCGAGCCGACAGGCGCGGAAAGTCCCTTGGAAAGGCAGAACATGACGGAATCAGCGTCCCGGGTCAACTCGCCCACGTCGACACCGAGTGCGACTGCGGCGTTGAAGATGCGGGCTCCATCGACATGGATCCTTAGACCGTGACGTCGCGCCAGTGCGCCTGTCTGGCTCATGTATTCCGGGGTCAGGGGCGAACCCAAACAGTAGTTGTGCGTGTTTTCAAGGGCGATCAGCCGGGTTGGGGGGTGATGCAGGTCGGGGGTGCGGATGGCGTTTGCCACCGCCTGTAGTCTCAGCGTGCCGTCTGGTTCGTTGGGCACGGTGCGCGGATGAACCCCGCCGAGGGCGGACATCCCACCCACCTCATTAAGAAAAATATGGCTTTGGTCACCCAGGATCACCTCGTCTCCGCGCGCGCAGTGCGTGAGCACACTGATCAGGTTTCCCATGGTGCCGCTGGGGACAAAGACCGCGGCTTCTTTTCCAACGCGTTTTGCGGCAATTTCCTCCAAGCGATTGACCGTCGGGTCTTCACCGAAAACGTCGTCCCCCACTTCTGCCTGGGCCATGGCGTCCCGCATGGTGTCGGTGGGGGTCGTTAGGGTGTCGCTTCTTAGGTCAATGAGGTTCATTG
>CAJWLY010000103.1 GCA_913043155.1 uncultured Nitrospinaceae bacterium
TGAAACTGCGAGGGTCGGTGGGAACGTCTGTGAGGTATCGAACTTGGAGCCGGAAGCCGCACGTACTTGAGGAGTGAACGCGATGCTCTGATCTTGCGGCCTTTCTGAAACTGCGAGGGTCGGTGGGAATGTCTGAGGGATATTGAACTTGGAGCCGGAAGCTGCGCGGGCTTGAAGCGAATCGGTCTGTAAAATTTCTTCTGTGGAGGCCACTAAAACCTCCGTGGACTTTACGGAAAAACTGCTGTTTTCCTGCGACAGGTGGTTGCTCTGAGGTCCTCTTGGTACGGCCATGGAAATCGCCTGCCGGGACCTGCTTTGAGATCGGGTGGGTGACGAAGAGAGGTTCTCAATTGAGGTCAGAGAAACCCGGTCTAGGTCCCTTGGAAATTGTGCTTGCGGAATGATCCGGTTCGGCTGTATCCGGTTACGTTTCTCATGTATTGGGGTTGGGCGTGGAAAAACTTTTTCTTTCTGGGGTACGGAAACCGGGTGGATAGACTGAGCTAATTTGCTTCGGGTCGGTTGAGGTGCGCGGGCCACCTCCAAAGGTTTTATTTCCTTCTTTTCGGTTAGGGGCCTGACCGTGATTGGAATCGTTTCCGGAACCCTGATTGCAGAATCAAAGGTGAGGCCCGACAGGAAATAAAATCCTGTGACATGCAGGAACACCGAAAAGATCAATGTGACCCTGAGCGGGTTGGTATCCAGGTTTGCGGTGATCCAGTTCATTAGAATTCAATTCCTTTTTGGGCCGGAATGTTCTGGTCCTTGTATGGGTGTTTGATGCAGCGCATTTCCGTGACAAGGTCGGCCAGTTCGATCAATTGGTCTGGAGCGTTACGTCCGGTACAGATCACATGTACGTTTTCCGGCTTGTCGCGCAGGGTCTTAAGGACTTCATCCAGAGGGAGAAACCCGTAATGAAGTACGTAATTAATTTCATCCAAGAGAATTACCTGATACTTTCCGCCAGTAAGTTTTTCTTTAACAATGGCGAAGGCTTTGTGGGCAGTTTTCCTGTCCTTTTCCGGGTTGTTCGTGTCCCAGGTGAATCCGTCGCCCAGGGCTTCATACTCGATGAAGGGCGCGAGTTTTTCGAATGACTTACGTTCGCCCGATTTCCAGTCGCCTTTCATGAATTGCATGACAAAGACGTTCATTTTGTTTCCCGCCGCACGAAGAGCTAACCCGAAGCCGGCAGTGGATTTTCCTTTGCCTTCCCCTGTGTTAACAATTATCAAACCTTTTCGTTTTTTTGGATCGGTTGGGGGTTGTTTTTTCATGAATCGAGTTACTTCTTCATTAATTTTTAGGTCGTTTCAACAGCCAGATAAAAAAGGGCCCACCGATCATTGCTGTGATGACCCCAACGGGAATCTCTACCGGTGCGATGATCGTCCGGGCCACCGTATCGCAGATAATAAGAAAACTCGCTCCGAAAAAAAGAGACGAGGGAAGCAACAACCTCATGTCTGGGCCGACGATCAACCTCATAATATGTGGCACAATCAAACCGACAAACCCGATCGGACCAGCCACTGCCACCACCGCCCCGGTGATGAGTGAGGCCATGACAAACCCGATTTTTTGAATTTTGACAACGTCAACGCCCCGGCTCATAGCGGAATGCACTCCTGTGCTAATCAGGTTCAAATCACGCCCAACAAACATGAGCACACCAAAACCAAGAAATACCATGGGGCAAACGGATAGGACCGTACTGTAGTCAGCGATGTCTAGGCCGCCCATCAACCAGCGTACGAGGCGAAACGACTGGGTGAAGTCAGATAAATAATGAATAAACATGACCATGGCCGCAAAGAAAAAGTTAGCCGTCACTCCTGCCAAAAGGAGAACCGTGGTCGGGAACTCTCCGTGGCGCGTGCGGGCCAGGCTGAAGACAAGCGTAATGGCACCCAGCGCACCAAGAAATGCAGCGATGGGAATCGTGGAGAACCCCGCCACCGTATAAGACCAACCGAGGCTGATTACAATTGCTGCACCCAACGAAGCTCCGCTAGAAACTCCCAAGGTGAATGGGGCTGCCAGGTCATTTCGCAGCAGAGACTGGAGCACGGCCCCGGAGACTGCAAGCCCGGCACCGGCGAGTCCTGCTAGTAGAATTCGTGGAATGCGGGCGAGAAATAGGATGTTGGCATCCACATTTTCACCAAATGCCATATCTCCAAAAAGCGCTTTTCCCAAGTCAATTTGGGTCGGGCCTATCAACGGCGCAACCATCAGCGTTAGCAGAAACAAAAAGAAGAATGTGCTGACAGTGCCCATAAACCTTTTTCGAGTCATTAATGTGAGGTTTATTGAATGCATAACGTGTCCGGTGAAATCATGACGCTGCCATCCTGGTTTCGAACCAGGTGGATCCTGATGTCGTAAACTTTTTCAATATGATCTTTTTGTAAAACTTCTTCGGGTGCCCCATCCTGGAAGACTTCGCCTTCGTTGAGAAGGACCAGGCGGCGGCAAAACTTTGAGGCCAAGTGCAGATCGTGCATGGCCAAAACAACAGTCATATTTTTATTCTCATTGAGTTGTTTGAGGATGTTGAGGATTTGAATCTGGTATTTGATATCAAGGGCTGAGGTAGGCTCATCAAGAATCATTACCTCTGGTTCCTGAGCGATAGCTCCAGCGATTACCACCCGCTGTTTTTCTCCACCGCTGATTTCATTGAATCCGCGTTGGGCAAACTGTAGAGTTTGCGTGCGCTCCATGGCGCTGTGCGCGATTTCAATATCTTCCTCACCTTCAAACGTGAAGGCGGAAAGGTAGGGATGCCGTCCCATCAGCACGATTTCCGAGACTTTGAAAGGAAATGCCATGGAATGTTCCTGTGGAACCCATGTAATAGAACGCGCCAGATGTTTTCTGTTCTGGTTCAGGTAATCAACTCCCTTGAATAATAAATTGCCGGGGCCCGCTGAAAGTACGCCTCCGAGTAATTTTAAAATTGTTGATTTCCCCGAACCGTTGGGTCCAATGACGCCGACAAACTCTCCCGGTTGTACATCCATAGAAATAGAATGTAGAACGGGCTTTTGGTCGTAGGAAAAAGTGGTATCGCAAATTTTGATAATGGGCTGGTTCATGGGGATACTTTTTCCTGCTCCAGATGGGAAGGTTCGGAGAACAAGTTCGGATGAATGGTGCGGGTTAATTTGTCTATACTGCTCAATAGCCGCGGACCGGGGATGAGGATATGATCGGCGCTAATGAAGTAAATGTGATTATTTTGGACGGCGCGTATAGTTGAAAACCTGCCCCAGTCGTTCCGCCTTTTTTTTAATTCGACTTCAGACAGTTTGGACATGGGGCCCACTTCTATGATGATTTCCGGTGATTTGCTGATAATAAATTCTTTGGATATTTTTGGATACTTTGCCATGTTGGCAGAGAGAACATTTTCTCCACCGGCAACGGTCAATAGCTCATCCAGAAAGGTTCCTTTTCCTACGGCATACAGATCGCGTGCCGGATCGTTGCTGTCACCGAGTAGCAGCAGCACTTGCTTTGGTGTCTGCGAGTCCAGCCGACTCTGGTAATGATCAATTCCTGTCTTTAACTGTTGAACCAGTTGCTGCCCCGCTTTTGGAGTATGTAGTGAATCGGCAATGATCTGGGTTGTGGTCAAAATACTTTTCAGGTTACTCACGGATACCGTCAGGGTAGGAATGCCCAGGATTTTTGCATGGTCGTGGATAGCTTCACTATCTGCCTGGTGGATGATGAGGTCGGGTTTTAGACTAATCCATGCTTCGCGACTTGGGTTCAGCGGTCCACCTATACTTGGCAGGCGGCAGGCGCTTTCGGGGTAACTGCAGAAATCGGTTACCCCGACGACCCGGTCTCCGGCGCCAAGTGCAAAGAGAATTTCTGTGATCGCTGGAGAGGTGGAGATAACGCGTTGCGGGGCAGCACTCGCCTCTTGAGTCGCTGGGATCCACAGACATAAAGCGATCAAGTGAAGAGCTAGGGCTTTCCGGAGTGTTGCTTGAAATGTGTAAGGACTTTTCACCGGTTCCTCGGTCATAAGCTAGAACTTGAATTTGGCCCCAAGACCCCAGTTTCGGGTGAACTTCGTCGGATAGATCACATCATCTCTTAACCAAATTCCATTGGATTGTTCAAAGAGGTTTTCCACTTTTGCAGAAAACTCGACTTGGCGGGGGCCACCCGCCCACCAGTCCCATAATCCCTTCCCGGCATCGGTTTTATGGGTGTAGGTGTACGAAAGGTCCGTAGACGTATATGCGCTATTTTTCTGGTCTTTGCTGTTAGCAAAGTCCTCCAGAGAGAAGGCTTCGCTACGATACACATGTCCCAGAATAACCTTGGACTTTGATGTCGGGGCGTAGTTTATTCCAAATGTTACGTTATGTTCTGATACGCCAGGCAGTTCGTTCCCATCACAGTTATTGCTGCAATTAAGATTGGTGTCCTCACGGTCAATGATCGCACGAACATATGCATAATTGACCGAAACGGATAGGGCGTTATTGAAAGTATGTGAATTCTGTAGTTCCAGCCCATACTTGTGCGATTTATCAATATTGGTGTTTACATATGTTACGGGATTGTAAAACTGTTCTTGTTTTAACTTAGACCCGTAAACCGTAAGTTTTGCCTTGTTGGTTGGTGTTGTGTGATTAAGGCCAATATTGAGAGTTTTTGACCGGGTAGGATCCATGAATCCATTGAACGCCCCATTGTAGTCAAAGAAACGATCAATATCTGGGGCCAGAAATGCATAGTTGTAGTTAGAAAATACAGTTAGATGATCGCCAAATGATTTGTTGATGCCAAGATCGTAGGACTCAAAATTGTCCTCTCCTGTATTTGTTTCCCATGTGTAGTCAACCTTCTCTTTTCTCACGCCAAGCGAAAGCGCGGTGTTGCCGATGTCGTAGTAGCTTTGAACAAAGAACCCTGTGTTGTCTTTTGTGGCCGTACCATTGCCATTTCTGCGTCTTCCATCAAATGTCTGAGCGCCGGTAACAATTTTTAGGGGTCCGTTGAGATATTTGATGCTGCCATCAAAGGCGCTGCGTCGGTATTGCTTATGTGAATACAATTCTGAGGTAGACCCGTCGAGTATGACTTTGTCTTGATGGGTATAAGTCAAGGTTGCCTCAAGGTTGCTTCTTAGCTCTATGGTGCCCCCAAGTGTTATGTTGTCTGTCTCCTGATGTTCACGGGTATAGCTTGTGGGGCCAGAGGTGGTCTTGTAATTTGATCCTGGATTTTGCTCGAATGTTTCTTTGGTCAGAGCATTTGGATACCTTGTGTAGATGTCTGTGTAATCCTTTTCAATGAAAGCTTCGCTGGATTCTGTGGGGAAAAACCGTAGCTTTACCTGATAATAATTTTTCTCTCCACTGTCCCGATGACCATCGGGGTCAGGGTCACTGAAACCGTCTTGTCCATAATGGTCGCCTAAGGCTGAAAGCAGAAACTTCCCCTTTGAAAAACCGGTGGTGAACAACCCTGTTTTTATTCCATAATTACCCATTGAACCTTTGATACTGGTTTCTGTGGTGTCGCGGGTATAGATCTGAATCGAACCGGCGGTTGCG
>CAJWLY010000104.1 GCA_913043155.1 uncultured Nitrospinaceae bacterium
AACCGGATTGGCATCATCGCCTACAGTCCGCTGGCCTCAGGATTGCTCACTGGGAAGTATGGTAAAAATGCGAAGTTCACCGACTGGCGAGGTAAAGGAATTATCGGGTGTTTTTCCGGCCCGCAGTTTGAAAAGAATATCGAGAAAGTCGAGCGGTTGAAGGAAATAGGGAACTCGCTTGGAAAAACCTGCGGGCAGATGGCGATCAACTGGATCACCTCGCGACCGGGGTTGACCACGGCTCTGCTGGGCGTGAAAAATGAAAAGCAGATGGAAGAAAACGTTTCTGCTCTCGGTTGGCAACCCAGACCGGAGCAGAAAGAGGAAATCGATCGTCTCTTTGCGAAAGGATGAATGTAGAGCGGTAGGTGAAATCAAGTGACGTCAGATTCTTTATGGGACTCTTTGTTCATCCCTTTGATATTTCCCTTTCACTGGTGTTTGTGGCGGTAGTCGATGCCTTTTTTTCGGTTTCCTGTTCTGAAGACGGGGGGATCAGCTGATTCACCGCTTGGTAAACAATGCTGGCGGGATAACCTTGACGTTCAAGAAACCGTGCTAGCCGGCCTCGTTTTTTTTTTGTGTCGCCAGGCCCGAACGAGGCGAGTTTTTTTTTCGCGCAGGCGAGAGCGATCTCCGACTCGTCGTGTTCTGCGTAGAGGGAGTCCAGGGTTTTATTGATGAGCGAGTCGTCAAGTCCCTTACCCCGCAGTTCCCGGCGAAGGCGCAATTTGCCTACTCGCTTGTTTTCGATACGCGATCGGCCAAATTGCAGGGCAAAACGGGGATCGTCGATGTAGCGGTTCTTTTCTAGATAGGCCAGTGTTTTTTTTACAGTTCCCGGAGAGATTTTTTTTTCTACCAGGTAGCAGGAAATCTCACTTCGGCTCCGGTCCCTGTAGGCAAGGTATTTGATAGCGGTTTTTCTGGCTTTTTTCAATTCTTCCTGATGGGGCATGGAATATTAGCTCAATCAGGAGACGGGGGACGCCTTTGTCTTTCCTTTTTTTTCAGGAGCCGTGCCGGTTTCCGAAGTTTTGCCGGACTCGTTATCGTTTGCCGGGGTAAGTCCCAGTTTTTTCCTGAGTTTGCTTTCTATGTCTGCGGAGATATCTGCGTTTTCTAGCAGGAATGTTCGTGCATTGCTGCGGCCCTGTCCGATCCGATGCTCGTTGTAGGAAAACCAGGTGCCGCTTTTGGAAACAAGTTCGTTGGCGACGGCTAGATCCAATAGGTCTCCAGCCTTGGAGATGCCCTGTCCATACAAGATGTCAAACTCGCAGTCCCTGAACGGTGGAGCGACTTTGTTTTTGACTACCTTGACCCGCGTGCGGTTGCCGACGACGCTGTCTCCATCCTTGATGGCGGCAATGCGGCGAATGTCCATCCGCAGTGACGAGTAAAACTTGAGCGCGTTTCCGCCGGTGGTGGTTTCAGGATTACCAAACATCACCCCGATTTTCATACGAATCTGGTTGATGAAGATGAGGCAGGTTTTCGATTTGTTGACGACCCCGGCCAGCTTCCGCATCGCTTGGGACATCAGCCGGGCCTGAAGGCCCATGTGCGAATCGCCCATATCGCCATCGAGTTCCGCTTTGGGTACCAGGGCGGCAACCGAGTCAATCACGATCACATCCACCGCTCCGCTACGGATCAGAACCTCAGCGATTTCCAAGGTTTGTTCCCCGGTGTCCGGCTGAGAGAGAAGGAGGTCGTCAAGGTTCACACCAAGTTTTTGTGCATATTTCGGGTCGAGTGCATGCTCGGCGTCGATGAAGGCGGCAATCCCCCCCATTTTTTGCGCCTCAGAAATGATGTGAAGCGTGAGGCTAGTCTTGCCCGATGCTTCGGGGCCATAAATTTCGACGATACGTCCGCGGGGAACCCCACCTACGCCCAAAGCGGCATCAAGCGAGATGGCTCCGGTGGGAATAACAGAAATCCCTTTCAAGGATTCCGCCTTCCCCAGTTTCATGATCGATCCCTTACCGAACTGTTTTTCAATTTGCGTAAACGCTAGCTCCAGCGCTTTTTCTCTGTCGTCAGCCGCCATTATTCCTCCTTATTGTGTAGGTAACTCAAGCCTTCGATGGGTTCGATTTCTGTTAGCCGCCCAAGGGAAACTCTTTAAGGACTGTATAAATGGAACCCATGGGAGTTAGCTGGCTTTCGATCAACCGGACCGCGTCGATTCTAAAAGGTTCCATTTCGATTTCTGGGCTCGACTCGATTTCTCGCTTTAAGCGTTCCAGTTTAGCTCGTTTTCCACCCCGCTCCTGTTTGATTCGCGCCAAGGTAAGGTGGGGGGTGAATTTTCTTTTTTCCTTGGGAAAACCAATTTCCCCCATTTGTTTCGCGATGTTTTTCTGCAGTGCTGTCAGGCGATTTTGAGGGTCCTCCATACCAACCCATAAAGTCCGCGGAGGTTTTTTCAGTTTGGGAAATACTCCAATTTCTTTTAAGGTCACCATGAACTGAGGCACTGGAGTCACCGCCGTTGATACGCCTTGGTGGATGTCGGGAATTTGCTCCGGAGGCGTATCACCTAAAAACTGCAACGTTAAATGAACATTTTCCGGCGCCACCCAGGAGGCGTTGAAACCCAGAGGTTTGAAACGGTTTTGGAGCGCGGTGATGATTTCCCTTGCACGGGGCGGAATGTCAATCGCGAGAAATAACCTTACAGCGTCCACAGTGTATCAAGGCCACGGAAATAAAGTCAAACGCTATACCCGGCTACGCCGGAGGAACTCCCGAAGGGGAGACAATTACAGACTTTTTGTGTTTTATAGAGGGCGCGGGCTCAAATGGCAAGGGATTTTCCACGGACGGAATCGGGGGTGGTATTGAGTGAAGAGGAATAGCACTTTACAGGTTCCCATCCAAAAAGGTATAAAATCCAGATCTTTTTGCTTGCGGATCGTCGCTACTTCAGGAATCGGTTTCTCCTTTGGAAGAACTTTGTAAAACGATGCCGATCCTTTAAACTTGATTCTTGAGCGATGCCCTGACTGTGTTCTGCGAAAGCTTAAACAAGATCGCGAAGGTACATGTTAGAGCTCCCTATAGTATTTCCCTAGACCTATGAATTTACCCGTTATTCCACAAGCATCTGGCCCGGTATTCACCGAAGACAACCGGATCAATCTATACTACCTCAATGAATTGTATGGAGATATCGCCCGGTGCGTTTCCCGCCAGTTGAAAGAAAACCATAATCTCGACATTCCCATCACTTCTGGCGTCTGGGGCGGTACTTACCTGATTACCGATATTGATGGGAAATCCCTGCGGAGAATCTGGAGACTCTACTGCATCGTCAATCTGCCGCAAAACAGTCCGCTCGAGCGGCGGGAGAACATGGAGCACTTGGTAGGGTATTATTACACTGCCTTTATTAACGCTTTCAGGCCTTACGGGTTGGAACTTGATCTGAAAATGTGGGGAGGTCGACTGCCCTTCAGCAACCGGAAAAAGCCCAGTATTACTCTACACATGGTCGACGCTGTTGAGCGCGTCAACTGGTTGCGTGCGTTTTTTATCTGGAACCTGGTTTCGTGGGAAGAATCAGTTGTTCACGACGCTATTCGCAATATCAAGGAGTTAAAGGAAAAATTTGACCTCAAACGACAACCCATGGCGAAACGCGATCCGAAGGAAATCAAATTCCTGCTGCAGGATGTAATCATTACGTACCGGACGGTGGAGAACGCCTGTTCATCTGAGTTCATTGAACACGCTCAACCCCTCATCGATGAAATGGTGGATCATTTCCTGAAGGGCTTGTTCGATCCTGCCCTCATCCGCGAACTCTTTTTTAAAGTGCGGAAAAACGAACTGGTGCGCGGGTTCGAGGGAGCCCTGCACGGGCCTTATTCCGAGGCGGGGTTAAACATCCGGCGGGTTGAGGACTGGCCGGTTGAAAAGATCAACTGGGTGCCCGAGGAACTAAAGAAAAAGCTCATCCCTCCTATTCAGAATCTGTTCGCTTCTTTCAAAACCCATCTAGGCCGAAAAGGTGCTGTTTCCTGATTCCCTTTGCAGGTTTAATAAAAGCTATTCCGTTTCTTCAAAATGAGCTCAGGTGAGCAACTTTTAAAACATAAGTTGGGTATATAGTTTTTGGATTGATTCACCGGTATGTTAAGAAACGTTGATTTTTCGAACCCGTTTTCTAAATCAAGGGGATTTGGCACAACGAAAACCGAAGCTGTTGTTTTTTACTTCCGGGGTGAAGAAACTGCGGTTGAAGGTCGGTGCGCTCAAACCGCATCCGTAGGACAGACAATCGAACCAAGACCCGCCTTTTAGTACCCGCTTGTCTTTTCCGTACTCCGCTCGAGGGATGGTGTTGCCTGGATGTGGAAGATAAAAGCTGTCTACCCATTCCCATACGTTTCCCGACATATTATATAGCCCATAAGGGCTTCGTCCTTCGGGATAGGAGCCCACAGGTTGAGTGCCCGTGGACCCTTTGTAAGGGTTGTTTGATTTGTCGAGTGACCACTCGTTGCCCCAGGGATAAATATTTCCATTCTCGCCACGGGCGGCTTTTTCCCATTCCTGTTCGGTTGGAAGCCGTTTGCCGGACCACTTGCAGTAAGCGTTGGCATCGTGCCAGCTCACATAGATTACCGGATGATCCTCCTTCCCCGCTGGAATGTTTCCTTCAGACCAATGATAAGGAGGTTCCCGTTTGGTGGCGGAGGCGAAAAGGTGGTAGTTTGCGTTGGTTACTTCGTGTAGGTCGATGTGAAACGTTTCAACCGATTCTATGTATTCCGGTGCTTCGTCATCCCAGCGCTCGTTAGATCCCATGACAAATTCTCCGCGGGGGACCAGCGCCATGGGCGTGGTTCGGCTGCCTCCCGTTTTTTGACCGACCTTCCCTGTGGGAAAAGGTGCTTGGGATTTATGAGACGAATCCGCTGGAGTCGCGGAAACGGGCTTTTTTATCGTACCAGAATTCCCGGCCAAGAGGATTCGACTAGGAGGTGAAAACGGCGAACGGGGAGAGGGCCCGGTTCCGACATGACAAGTTTTGCATTCGGTCCGTGTTTCCTTGTCGGATAGAGCTTGAGCGATATTTTTAACCTTGTGGCAACTGGTTTGGCATTTTAATATGTGGGAGTGTTTCGCTACTCCCTCAAACGCCGAGAGCGAGGAGCTCGATCCAAGAAACAGGATCAGGATAAACAAGGTGACATAGGGTCGTTTCATTCTCAAAATATTATCAGTGCGCCGTGGATAGAGTCAAAGTAAAATCTCACAGCTTTTCACTCCCGAAATGGAGGGTGTTGGAGGACAGTCTTCAGGGCGGTGAATTCAACATGGCGGTGGATCGGGCGATCCTTGTTGCCTGTGAGACGGGCAGGGTTCCTCCAACCTTGCGTCTTTATGGGTGGGATCGGCCTACGCTGAGCGTTGGATACGCACAGGATCTATCCAAGGAGATAGAGACTGGGCGCTGCCGCGAACTGAACATTCCCGTGGTTCGGCGACCTACGGGGGG
>CAJWLY010000105.1 GCA_913043155.1 uncultured Nitrospinaceae bacterium
CAAAAGAACAAGATCAGCCCCTACGCCATCTCCAATTCTCTGGTGGGGATGCTCTCGAGCGAAATTTCCATGTACTTCGGCCTGCAGGGCCGAAGCCACGTAGTCTCAAACGGGTGCACCAGCTCCACCGATGCCATCGGTTACGCGTTCAACACGATTCGCTCCGGACAGGAGGACTGGTGCCTGACGGGCGGCGCGGAGTCCTGTGTGACCCCCGCGATGATGTGCGGGTTCGAGCGTATGCGGGCCAACCCGGTTAACTTCAATGAGGATCCCGCCCGGGGATCACGCCCGTTCAACCGGGACCGGGAAGGGTTTGTCCTCGCCGAGGGAAGCTGGATGATGATCCTGGAAGAACTGGAACACGCCAAACAGCGCGAAGCGAGAATTTATGGAGAGGTCCTCGGCTACGGCTCCACTTGCGACGCATACCACCGCGTGGCGATCATGCCTGACGGCAAACAATCGACCCGTGCAATCCGTCTCGCTCTTAAAGATGCCCGGATCAACACCGAAGACGTGGACTACATCAACTTCCACGGGACCTCGACCGTCATCAATGACCGCATCGAAACAATGGCCGTCAAGAAGGCATTCAACAGCATGGCCAAGAAAATTCCTTCCAGCTCCACCAAGTCGATGATCGGACACCCGCAGGGGGCCTCGGGCGGACTCGGGGTCGCGGTTTCCCTGCTGTCTCTGAAAAATGATTTTCTGACACCGACGATCAACCAGGAAAACCCGGACCCGGAATGCGATCTGGATTATGTGTCCAATGAAGGCCGCGAAAAAAAATTGCGCGTTGCCGTAAGCAACTGCATTTCGTTCGGGAGCAAAAACTCAACTCTGGTGTTAAGTAAATTTGAGGGGTAGAACACAACGGGCAGGGCTGAACGTTCTTCAGCGGTAGGGCATCGTGTCGCCCCCGAGCTGTTTTTCTATGTCCCGTTCAAACTGATTTTCCACACGGACAAATTCCTCGAATTCCCTGGGGCTCTTGAATTCAAAGATGCGGGGCTCTTTCTGTCCGCATATCTCTTCATCCTGTTCGAGGGTCAACATATTATTTTCCACAGACTGGATAGAAAACTTTTTGCGCGTCTTGAACTTCCCAAAAATCTCCCTGTAAACCGGATCGAGATTGAGTGCCATAACTGAACTCCTGCCTTGTTTTGGAAAAATACGACTCGCTGCTCCATCCATTCGATGAAACAGGAGGGCGTTGGGTTTGTTAATTTTTTAATGCTTGATCATGATAACTTTCGCCGGAACCAAAATCAATCCGATTGAGCCCGCCTGCCTTTTTCCAAACAGGTTAAAAAAAATCCCGCCCAAAAAAGAAATGTGTTAATCTCCCAATTGCGTCCGTTGGGGGGCAGTCGAAAAGAGTGCCCCGCCGGGTACGGCACAGTCTCCGGCCAATCAAACCAACCCGAACCTGCCGGAACACTGAATCGCCCAGCAACCTGTCTCATCCCACGAATCCTAAAAGAGCCCGCTCCGGAGAAATCATGCCACCGAAACTGACTCTCCACAAACTGGCTGAAAACCTCATCCGTGAATCGCGGGCCCCCTTCACCACCGAAGATTTTGAAAGAAGAATCCAGGAGAAGTGGCAACGCGAAATTTCCATCTCGACTCTCAATAAATTAAAGCGAAAACTTTCGAGCCATCATCGCCTCATCGGATTAGATTCCAATGACTTTTTGCCGGTTCCGACCATCCTGCAAAAAATCGGTGGCCTTCCGTTATCCATCGGCCTGGGCAAATTTGAAACCCGCGCAAAAGTATTTTTCCCGGGACACCGCCTCATCCCCTTCGTTTCCAACGACCAGACCGAATCGGACCTCACTTTCCTTGATCCCGAGGGGAACGAAATTCCCAAACGAAAGCAATCCTTCCTCATTGAAGACATCATCCGATACTACCAGTACGCCGGCCCAAAACATTTCCCCGAAGAGATCAAGGTCAACGAGTGGATTCCCGGAAAAAGTTCGCTAGTCGTGACCGCATGGGACATCGCGTCGCTTTTGAAATCGGAAAAACTCAAAAAGGGCGACATTCTGTTAGTGAAACTCCTGGATTACGAGAAAGGGATTTTCCAGGTTCACCCCTGCACCCGGAAAGAACTGCGAGGCAGTCGACTGAAAATACGATCGCTGTTCACTGCCATGGAAGCGGCGTTGGCGCGGCTGTGCGCGAGCGATGCCTTCTGCTCGGCCGGACTCGAAAAGCAGCTCCTGTACACCCTGTTTAATGTAGACGAAAACCTGCTGCGGGTGCCCGCCTTTTCCCTGACCGATTTCCTGGAATCGCTGTCAGAACTGGAGGTCGCGGCCTGTGAAGATGGAGGGGGAAAACTGGTTCCGGGGTGGAAAAATAACCCCAGCCGACGCGGTTACAAGGAAAAACCACGGGTCCCGAAGGGGGACACCGGGTCACTGGATAAAATTTTCCGTGACCTGGGGCTGGCTTTCAATGAGGACGAGTTCATTTCCATTCTCTACGCCATCATGGAATCGGACACCTACAAGCTCGAATCGGTATTTAACGTGCTCTTCGGCGGCGAGGGAAAACTGTTTCACGACAAACACCAGCACGAGGTCTTTTACCGCCACTTGAAAAAATTACTGCAAAAAATCTGCGCCGACCTCAAACAACCCGAGTCAAAACTGATCGCTCAACTGCGCCACCAGACCGTGGGGATCAAGCTGAGCCTCATCGAAATTCTGAGGTTTCTCGAAGCGAACCAGGTGGGATTAAAAGATTTGCCGCTCGACCTGCTGGAAAAGATCAACGACTTGGATCATTTTTGCCGGGAAACGCTAACCCGCCTCGCCGACCGGTCCGGGAACCCGGATCTCAAATTCATTCGCGATGCCCGACTTGCAATCAAAATCATTCTTCCCCACGCAGCATCTTTGGAGGAGGAAATTTTTTATCAGCTGGGCATTTTTTAGCCTAACCGCACCCCGCAAGGTCACTCGATCGCCGCAGGCGCGTCCGCTTTAAAGTCCACCCGCTTCCCCTCTCTTACCCTCGACACGGCCCTGCCCTTGAACGCATGGCCGAAGACTTCCTCGACCACCACAGTCACCCAGTCCCCCGGCTGGATCATTTCCCGGTCCCCGGTGAAATTGACCATCCAGTACTGGGGGTTTCGCCCTTTAAAATCCGCGCCGCGCTTAGAAGTCCGCCCTTCAACCAGCACCTCCACCTCCCGATTCAAAAACCTTCGCCCCTGTTCGCCCGTAAGTCGGTCTTGCAGCCTCATCGTTCTTTGCAGCCGCGCCGATTTTACGGACAGCGGAACCGAGTCAGGAAAATCCTGCGCCGGCGTGTCGGGCCTGGGACTGTAGCAGAACATGTAACTGCTGCTGAACTCCACCCGCTCCATCAATGCAAGCGTATCCTCGAATTCCGAATCCGTTTCCTCGGGAAACCCAACAATGATGTCGGTAGACAAGGAAATGTCCGGCACCTCTGCCCTGAGCGCATCGATCAGGGCAACATATTCCTCGACCGTATGGCCGCGCCGCATTTCCTGCAGGACGCGGTTGCTCCCGCTCTGGACGGGCAGGTGCAAATGGTTGACCAGAACGTCGATGTCCCGGTAGGCCTCGATGCATTCGCGAGTAAAATCCATAGGGTGGCTGGTGGTGAAGCGCAGGCGTTCCACGCCGGGAATCGAAGCCACGCGGTACAGCAGTTCATGAAAGGGGACGGGCTGGTCCAGCCCGCGCTTCCCGTAGGCGTTCACATTTTGTCCCAGTAAAATGATTTCCTTGGCGCCCCGGGACACCAGCAGCCGAACCTCCCGCTCGATTTCTTCGGCCTCCCTGCTTTTTTCCCGCCCCCGGGTGAAAGGAACCACGCAGAACGTGCAAAACTTGTCGCACCCTTTGATGATATTGACAAAAGCGCTGGGCCCCGGGTGCAGGGGGGTTTCGTTCGAGAGTTCCGGTATGCGGTAGTTTTTGGCCGAGTCGAAATGGGTCCAGACGACTGGGTGGTTCGTATTCCGCACCTCGTCCACGGCCTGAACAATATTTTCGACACCATCAGGCCCAAGAATCAGGTCAAGGAAGGGCATCTTCTGCAGCATCTGCTCCCCTTCCTGTTGGGCGAGGCAGCCCGTCACCCCCAGAATGAGGTCGGGGTTGGCCTCCTTGAGCGGCTTCAAACTCCCTGCCAGAGAGTAAATTTTCTGTTCCGCCTTTTCCCGGATCGAGCAGGTATTGATGAGAACCAGGTCTGCATCCTCCACTTCCCCGGTGCGCAGGTAGCCGGAATGGAACAAAAGAAGTTCCATCCGGCTCGTATCCGCCACATTCATCTGGCAACCGTAAGTATCCAAATAGACTTGTTTCATGTGGAAAGACTCTAAGCGAAACCCCCTGCTTTTTCAATCAGGAATTGCGCTCCCCAGGCGGGGCTCCCGGGCGAGACCCAGGGCATTTAAATTAATATTAATTTATATAAATTTTAACTAATAATAATTGCTTCTTGTTGATTTTAATGATTTTATTGACAAAAGTATCGACTTGGGCTATCCTACCCTCATCTCTTGAAAATTTGCACAAAGTGTCTGCACGTCAAGTCACCCGGAAACCGTTTCCCTATATAAAAGGAGGGTTCACGCTGTGATCAAGTCTAATTCTGTCCGTCAAATCCGCGAAACCAAGATGATGAGCAAGGCGGAATTGGCACGAGAAGCCAAAGTCACTGTCCAGACAATCGACCGTATCGAGAAAGGGTACGACTGCCGGCTGGACACCAAGCGCAAGATTATCCTGGCCCTGGGCTACAAACTAGCCGACCGGTCCAGGATTTTTGCGAATGAGGACCAGGAAAGGCCCGAAAGCAACTGATCAAAAATGGAAAAGGGCCGAGTGTTTCTTTTGCCGCAGTTCGGTAGAAATGACCTGGAAGACAACCGCAACTGAAGCGTAAAAATTCATATTCCGAACTCGTTTGCTGCCGGGTTCATCTGGTAATTTTCAACCCATGAAAAGCTTAACCATCGATCTGACCGACAGGAGCTATGACATCCTGATCGGCCGGAATCTGTTATCGCGAACCGGGGAGTTACTGTCCAACCGCTTGAATCCCAGTCGGGCAGTGATCGTCACCCACCCTTCTATTCGACGCCTGTTCGGCGAAAAAATCGAATCTAGCTTGACCGCCGGAGGCCATACCCCCGAGTTCATCGAGGTTCCCGAAGGAGAAGCGTCCAAATCGCTTCAACGGGCGGGGTCCGTCTACGACCGCCTGCTGGAGTTGCATTGCGACCGGCAATCAACCCTGATTGCCTTGGGCGGTGGAGTGATCGGCGATCTCACCGGTTTCATTGCCGCCACGTACCAGCGCGGAATCCCTTTCATTCAAGTACCAACCACCCTGCTCTCCCAGGTGGACAGCAGTGTCGGGGGAAAAACCGCCGTGAACCATCCTCACGG
>CAJWLY010000106.1 GCA_913043155.1 uncultured Nitrospinaceae bacterium
GTGTATTTGCAAATTTATTGCCTCGCTTTTTCAGTGCGCCCATGGCCGCAAGTGCGTTGAGAAGCACTTCCGATCCCTCATACGTGATCCTGGCCTTCTGCGAAACTTCACGTGCCAACATACCTTTCTTTTCAAGAATGGTAAAAATTCGGAGTTGGAGAGCCGACAGCAGAATGTTTGACTCTTCCAACTGGTCGATCTTGTGGATGATCTCCTGGTACGTCAGAAAAGACATAGTTCGTTCACTCTTTTAATAGGGTATTTACATGGTCGATCAGTTCATGCCCCGCACCAAAAAATTTTTGCCGTAAATTCCCTCTTCGATCGATCAGGATAGTAGAGGGTGTCCCCTGCAAGGCATAAGATTCAAAAGTTCGCGCGGTTCGGGTTTTGTTTCTAACGTAGTTTCGGACTTGATCGGAAATACCGGGTTTACTTGCCTCAGGGAGGTTGTTGAAGTCGGGGATGTCCCGATGAATCATTTTTTGAACAGTTTCCTCAATATCAGCCTGAAAATCAACAACCTGGTCCCACGCGATGGGAAACGGAATGCTGTATTGAAGCCGGTTTCCATGGAGCATATCCCGCAAGCTCATCGTGTTGAGGGTTTCGCCAACCACCTCGCCGTCGAAAACGAGCTTTTTAAGATTTTCCAAGTTATTCTTGTCAAAGTCCTCAAATGCCGTTGCCAGCCCCAAAACGCAGAGCGCCTGCCCTTTAAATTTTTGGTAGATTTCAATCGCTGCGGGCAAGCCATAAAGAAAACAACCCGGACAATTCACCTGGAATACTTCGACGAGAATAACGTTTCCCCGTTCCAGATCAATGTTAGTCGGGTTACCCTGAACCCACTGGTCGACTACGAAGCTAGGCGCGGCTTGATCAAATTGTGACATGCACCACTTCTCCATGACTCGGATTCATTAAGAAACGGCAGAAGAAGCAAAGATTATTCATGATTTTTTGACCCAGCGATTTATAATCAATTAGACGTTATGAGTATATGCTAAATTGAACTGCTTGTTATTTCAATTGATTAAGACACATGGACGATTATTATTCGGTTTTGGGGATTGAGCGTAGGGCTTCTTTGGATGAAATCAAGAAGGCCTTTCGAAAAAAAGCGATGAAGTATCACCCAGATCGCAATAAGGATAATCCCCGAGCCGAGGAAAAATTCAAGGATATCAATGAAGCGTACGCTGTTTTAAGCGATGCGAAAAAGCGTAGTCAATATGATCGTTTTGGTAAGGACGGGTTTCATCAGCGATTTTCACAAGAGGACATTTTTCGCGATTTTAATTTCGATGAAGTGTTCAGCAACTTCGGGTTTAGTGGCGGTGGGTTTCCAGACTTGGAGGGTGTTTTCTCTGGGCAGAGGTTCGGTCGAACACGCGCTAGAAAGGGAGCCGATATTCGACAGGAATTTCTCATTTCCTTCCAAGAAGCCGCATTGGGAACCCAGCGAACCATTGCGACGAGGCAGAATGGAAAACGAGTGGAATCTAGCTTCAGGATTCCTGCTGGGTCCAAGGATGGTCGTAGGTTGCGTCTAGTTGGAAAGGGACAGCCCGGCCTTCAGGGCGGACCTCCTGGAGATATGTATCTCAAGATCCGTGTTCAAGGTCACCCTAAACTTTATCGGGAGGGCAACGACATTGTGACCGATCAGGAACTGTGCCTCACCGACGCTCTTCTAGGAACCACTGTTGAGGTCCCTACTCTCACCGAACCTAAAATGGTCAAGATCCCCCCTGGCACACAAAGCCATACCCGACTTCGATTGAAGGGAATGGGTATTCCTCGGAGCCGAGGCAAGGAAAACGGAGACCAGATGGTTCGAGTGATTGTAAAATATCCCAAGAAACTGACAGAAGAACAAATTCAACTAATCCGCAAATTGAAGACAAAAGGATTGTAACTGCACCGCGTGCGAGCCGGTTGAAATTTTTTAGAATCCTCTCTCCCAAAGTAGCATCTTTAACTGACAACTCACTCATCTCTCTGGAGTAGACAGCCGATGGCCCGGATCGTTTTTAAGCCAGATAATATCATTCATGAAGTTGAGGACGGAACCTCGTTGATTGACGCATGTGAAGAGGTTGATTCGACTTTTTCCTTTGGTTGTACCGAGGGAACGTGTGGAGTTTGCGAACTCACGGTCACCAAGGGGGCGAAGAACGTTTCCAAGGCGAGCGAAGCGGAAAAAGACTATCTACATCCGGAAGACTTGAAAAAAGGCATGCGTCTGGGCTGCCAATTGAAGGTCCGAAAAGGTGAGGTAGTTATCGACTGGAAAGAAAACCAGGCGAAATAAACCGGGATTCTCACCACTCTCAACCGGTTGACGGTTTTAATAATGCTGTCTCCGATTTACCGTTCGACTTCCTACCTTAATGAACCAAGCTTTGAGTTCTATTTCAATTTGTCAAAAACGCTCGAAACGAGCGGTGTTTCTCCTTGACTTAAAAATAAATCTCATTTAGTATTTAGCCGTTACTCGGGAAACTCTTTAAAACGGTACTGTGAGGCCGTTAAGGGATTCAGAAGTGAAACCGGAATATTATATTATTAGAGCCTCCTTATGGGATTCGATCCTGAGGGGGTATTTTTTTGCCCTGAACCGGAGATTCAATTGAGTTCGGTCATCTTCAATGAAAAAGATATTTCCCGTGCCGTTACCCGAATCGCCCACGAAATACTGGAGAAAAACAAGGGTGCCGACAAACTGGCCCTAGTGGGTATACGCACGCGAGGCGCGACTTTGGCACAGAGACTGGCAAAAAAAATCAATGAAATCGAAAGTACGACTGTCAGCCTCGGAATTCTGGATATCACCCTCTACCGGGACGACCTAGGAACCAGCAAACAAAGTCCTGAGGTCAAAAAAACCGATATTTCATTCTCTCTGGAAGGAAAGGACATAGTCCTGATCGATGACGTGTTGTACACCGGACGAACCATCCGCGCCGCCATCGATGCGCTCATCGATTTTGGCCGGCCCGCGACCGTTCAGCTGGGGGTCTTGATTGATAGAGGGCACCGGGAACTTCCCATTCGTCCAGACTATATAGGGAAAAACCTTCCGACATCCAAATCCAACCAGGTTCAGGTCCACCTTAAAGAAGATGATGGAGTAGATGAGGTTATACTAATTAACATATTGAATAAAAAGGGATAATGTCTATCGCGTTAAAAAATATTTTGGGAACACGCGGCCTCGGTCGGGAGGACATATCGACAATCCTGAACACCGCCAATGCTTTCAAAGAGATCTCGACGCGGCCGATCAAGAAGGTACCCACCCTCAGAGGCCGGACTGTTATCAACCTTTTTTTCGAGCCCAGCACACGGACCCGCACATCATTTGAAATTGCAGGAAAACGCTTGAGCGCTGACGTCATTAATATAACCGGTTCAACCAGCAGTGCGGTCAAGGGGGAAAACCTGATCGATACCGCCCGCAACCTCGAGGCGATGAACCCGGATATCATTGTGATCCGACATGCCTGCGCGGGAGCGGCCGAGCTTATCTCCCACTTTACCGAAAGCTCCATAATTAACGCTGGTGACGGTGCGCACGAGCACCCGACCCAAGCTCTTCTCGATCTTTTGACCATCCAGGAACACAAGGGTTCGCTGGACGGACTGAGGGTCGTTATCGTGGGCGACATTGCGCACAGTCGGGTGGTGCGCTCCAATATATTCGCCATGAAGACCATGGGAATGGACGTGCGATTGGTTGGACCACCCACCATGATCCCTTTTGAGATTGAGCGACTGGGCGTTGAGGTGAGCCATAACCTGGCAGAAGCCATCCGAGACGCGGACGTGATTATGATGCTCCGTGTCCAGACCGAGCGGCAAAACAAGTTTCTCCTGCCCAGCCTCCGCGAATACTCCAATCTGTTCTGTCTGACCTCCGAGAAACTGGAGCGTGCTCCGGAAGATATTTTGATTATTCACCCCGGCCCGGTCAACCGGGGAATCGAAATTGCCCTGGATGTTATGCAGGACGAGCGGTCTCTCATTCTGGATCAAGTCACCAACGGGGTGGCCATTCGAATGGCCCTAATGTATCTCCTGCTTGGGGGGAGCGATGATGGTCTTAATTAAAAACGGTCGAGTCATCGATCCGGCCAACGGTATTGACGAGCAGCGCGATCTCCTGATCGAAAAAGGAAAGATCAAGGCTGTCGAACCCGCGGGCGAGATCAAGTGTAAGGCAAAGACGATAGACGCCGGGGGTCAGGTTGTCGCACCGGGTTTCATCGATATGCACGTCCATTTCCGGGAACCGGGATTCGAGTACAAGGAAACCATCGAATCCGGATGTCGATCTGCAGCGGCTGGCGGATTCACCACGGTGGCAATCATGCCCAATACGAACCCGGTTAATGATACCCGGTCTGTGACCGAACTGATACTAGCGCAAGCAAAAGCTTGTGGAATTGTTCGCGTGCATCCCATTGGCGCCATTTCTCAAGGACTTGCTGGGGAGCGTTTGTCGGAGATGGGTGACCTGAAAGATGCTGGAGCCATCGCTTTCTCAGACGATGGGCGCCCAGTAATGAATAGCGAGTTGATGCGTCGCGCATTCGAATACAGCAGAATGTTTGGTTTGCCTCTTATTCAGCACAGTGAAATCCTCGACCTCACAGAGGGAGGCTGCATGAACGAGGGCGCGGTCGCAACTGAGCTAGGGCTGAAGGGAATGCCGGTGGAGGCGGAGGACATCATGGTCTATCGGGACATTGCTCTTCTTAAAAAGACCGGAGGACGCCTCCACGTAGCCCATATTAGTAGTGGGAACGCCGTGGAACTGGTGCGTCAGGCAAAGGCCCAGGGCTTGCCCGTCACCTGCGAGGTTGCGCCTCATCATTTCACACTCACAGACGACGCAGTTAGGGGCTATGACACCAATACAAAAATGAGTCCGCCCCTCCGCACGCAGAATGATATCGAGCGCATCAAGGAAGGGCTCGAGGACGATACCATTGACATAATCGCCACCGATCATGCTCCTCATGACATGGTCGACAAGCAGGTCGAATATCAGCACGCCTGTTTCGGGATTGTGGGTCTGGAAACCGCTCTCCCACTAACGCTGCGGTTAGTTCAGGAAAACAGGCTTACCCTACCCCGCGCAATCGAAAAAATTACCTCTATGCCTGCCCGCATTTTCAACTTGGATGTGGGAAGCCTTTCCGTCGGTAAACTTGCGGATGTGGTTATCTTTAATCCGGAAGAGGAGTACACGGTTGACGTTTCCAGACTACATTCCAGGAGCAAGAACAGTCCATTCGACGGATGGAACGTAAAAGGAAAGGTCACGCACACCCTTGTCGGCGGTAAAGTAATATACTCTGCGGCTAAAAATTAAATAACCTTGCAAATTCTTACGACATCATGAAAGCAGTTCT
>CAJWLY010000107.1 GCA_913043155.1 uncultured Nitrospinaceae bacterium
GCGTGGTGTGAGAAGTGCCTGCACCATTTCAACTCGTACAGAAAGGACAAGACCCTCCGGTGTCCGGAATGTTTTCACGAAAACGAGTACAAGGATGAGTACTGCGAGGCATGCCACGAACCGCTCAAACCAGGGCAGTGGGAATAAAACCTAGCCTTCTAATGCTTTATTCAAAGGTACACCAGACCTTATTTCGAAAAAGATATCTAAAAAGAGATCCTATCAACTTGTTTTATAGGGCAATCCATTAATCTGACTTTCGTAATCAAGAGAATCAAACTGCCCGCCCCTTCGGGTACTGGCAAAATGTAAATCCGCAAAGACAGCAATAATCGCATGTAAGGCTTCATGAGATTCCGTGCCTTGGTCAGTCAAACGCTTATAGGCTGCAACTACATATTCCGGATCTCCCAACTGGAGCTGGCGGTCAATGATCACATGTAAAACAGTATGCACAAAAGGGTTCACGATCATGCCATTGATCTCCCTTGGCATAGAAGTCATCTCACCTTCTTCCCAGATAGGAGCAAATTCAGGATGCAGCTCGAGAACCCCAGCTATACGCTCATCTAGCTCTTCGGTAGGTCGTCCCTCATTTTTGTCCGCCGCAACTCGAAGTATGCGTTGTTGGGATTCCTTATCAAAATCCATTATTGAACTTTTCTCCCTAAAAGAGGGACATACAAAATTTAGAAAAAAGGCCGCTCCTAAATATATTTTTTCAGATGCTTATAAATAGGCAGGGGTTTCAGAAACGCATTGCCATCAAGGAGTTTCGGAGAAATGGGAACGCCTTTTTTCTCCAGAGCCTCCATAAATCATAAATACCCGTTTTCCTTGGCGGACGTGGTATTTGGCCCAGGCAGGGGACTTTCCATCGTAGCAAGCATCAGGATCAGTTCCCTCAGCCTTAAGAAAGTCTGGATAATCCAGCCCCGCGTCATAAACATCGATTAGAAGGCATTCCGAGTTGAATCCAGAACCTGAAAGGCGGATTTTACTCAAGAAGGTTTCGATCTCTGTTGGATCGTTCAACTCTATTGCTTGCACATCAAATTTAAATTGGAGATTTTTCCGAGTTTAAAAAATTTTTTCGACCAAGACCCAATTCCAGTTTGTCTACACTCCATGATTTGTTAGAATTCGTGAATGTCATGCTAGCACAAGGCTCCATATCCGACAAACCGAGAATGAATGTCTTCTAATTAGGTTAGGTGAATGCTAATTCAAGAAAATCTCTATCTTACTCGCAGCGCTCCCGATGGCGAAGGAGGTCAGCAGTTTTTGTACAAGGTCAATCAGTATGGTGTATCTGCGATAAGTCGTCCACAAGAAGAAATTGCGCAGATCCACTGGGATGTGGAGGTCATTAAGTACCGCGAGACAGAGGCTGTTAAATTCGATGTCTGTCACGATACCGAACTGGCAGAAAAACCACTTGTTTTTCATAATGATTCGTCACTAAATGAATTCCTTAAAAAAGCTTTTGGTTATTTCAAGGAACTGGGGTTTTTGGAGGGTATGATCACCAATGATAAAGAGACCTAAAGGAGAATTTAAAGGCCGTTAAATCTTGACAAGGTGGGGGTTTGCTTCTAGTATATGCCTCTTCAGCAAGGCCCTGGGTAGCGTCCTCGTTGACCATCTTTTCATCAAGGTGGGGGGGCAGCTACAATCGCTGGTTTTTAAGGTTAAAGCAGTCATAAAATACAGAGGCCACCCCTGATAAAATTAAGTTTTTCACAAGCGGAGGAGTAGGAATGTCAACCCCAACTGCCGAAGTAAAAAGAAAGAATACTGGAAAACACACAAATGTTCCGGGAAAGCCTGAAGGTTGGGTACCTGCGGGCGACCTACAAGAAGTAGTTACCCTCGAAAAAATGTTAACACTGCCGCGGGAAACTATCTTCATGACGGGAAGTGAAGCGGCCCGTGAATCTATTCGAAGAGCTAATGTGGATATGGCAATTGCCTATCCCATTACCCCGCAGTCAGAAACGATGCAACAGGCGGGTTATTTATACGACGAAGGCTATATTAAAGATTACTACCGCGGGGAAGAAGAGATAGGCTCCATGTCTGCAATAAGCGGCGCCTCCCGTGCCGGAGTCCGTAGTCTAACAGCCACCTCTGGCCCGGGTTTAATGAGAGGTATGGAGGCGATTTCATCTTGGCCAGGCGCACGTACCCCCCTCGTTCTGCTCGATATGTGTCGTGTCATCAACACACCACTAGCGATCCAACCCGATAATATAGAAATCTCATTTTTGCTTGAGACCGGCATGCTAGTTATGCACGCCGAAAACCAGCAAGATTTTTATGATTACCCATTGATAGCTTTCATAGTCAGTGAGGAGGTTGATGTAACACTGCCCTGTACCGTATCCGTGGACGGTTTCTTTGTTACTCACGCTCGTGGCAATGTTTCAATAGTCGACAAAAAGTACAAAATACCACCTCGGGATGGCTGGAGGAATGCGGTTCCTTCAATGGACAACGAAAATCCACCGGCACGCCTATCCCGTGACGCCCCAATCCAGAAAAGTAACTTCATCAGCTACCATATGCACGCAAGCTGGCAGCAGGAAGTGTTCGCGGCCGTGGAACGTTCGGCAAAATACTTTGATAAATACCTTGGGGGATTGATCGAAGTAGTCAATCCGGGTAGTGATGAAATGCTCATTGCGTCAGGTGCAGCGGTGTCCCAGGCCCGTGAAGCGGTTCGTCAGGAAGGGGAAAAGGGTAACAAGATTGGCCTCATCAAGGTAAAAACCATTAGGCCATGGCCCGGACCGCAGATTATTGAAGCCGCCAAGCACGCCAAGAAAATTTTCGTTCCTGAGTTCAATCAGGCCGGGTGGCTACATAAAAACGTGACCACTACCCTTTACGGGCATTGTCAAGCCAAGATATACAATGGCCCCAGGGTTTTCGGCGGCATGACCATGCCCACTGAACTGATCCTAGACTGGCTGAAAGAGAGCCGGGAAAGGAAGGAGTAGTTAAAATATTTTTCGAATTTTTTGATGGTGTTTTTTAGTGGTTTAGCCTTGGATGTTTGGTTCCTTGGCCGTTAGTTCGTAATCACGGCTTCATCTGAAAGCGAAAGAAGTATTTAAGTTGATATAAACCAATTCAATCTTAGAGGATCGAATCATGTCCCTTGATACTGTAAAACCATCTCCCGGTTTTTTAGAGCTTTTGCCGGTTGAATATCAAGACCTGGTCAAATACGGTCAATACGGTAAAAAGAAAAAAGTAAGTGATATGGGAAAGTTCAAGGAGCTGGGCGAGGAACATCCCATGTGCGCCGGGTGCGCTATGAGTTTGTTTATCAGACTCGTTTTTCTTGGGTTGCCCAGACCTGAACACACAATATTTGTCGGAACCGCAGGATGCGGTCGGCTGGCTATTTCCCAGGGGAATGTACCGTTCGTCTATGGAAATTATGGAGATACCAACGCGGTGGCTTCAGGTTTAAAGCGTGGTCTGGAACTGAGGTTTCCCGAACAGGAAAAAGACGTGATTGTCATGTGCGGCGATGGTGGCTTGGTAGATATTGGGTTCCAGGGTCTCATGCACAGTTGGTTCCGTCATGAAAAGTTTACAACCATCATGCTCGATAACGAAGTTTATGGAAACACGGGTGGACAGGAAAGCGGGATGACCCAAAAAGGGCAAATCATGAAAATGTCTCCGCGTGGGAAAGTGGATGAAAAAATGGACATGATCGGTTTGGCAAAGGTGGCTAAGCTAGATTATATCGCCAGGGTCGTGCCCACTAACCCAGGTCGAGTGGTGCGAACCGCACGACGTGCAATTCTGATTGCCCGCGAATTTGGTTCAACCTATGTTCAGGGTTATACATCCTGTAATATTGAGTATTCAATCCCAACTCCGCAGGTTATGCAGGACGCATTTGATAAAGAAAAAGAATGCTATGGTTTCGAAGAACATATTTCAGATCGTGCCAAAGCATATCTAGATGAGATTGAGAAAAAAGAAAAGGCCGCCAAAAAGAAGAAATAATCAGGAGAAAAAAAATGGCAGTAAAACGTTATAACGTTCGCATGGCGGGACTCGGAGGTCAAGGTGTAGTCACCGCCTCACATATTCTAAGTAATGGAGTGGTTATCTCCGGAGCTCACAGTTCTCTGGTTCCATTTTTTGGTTCAGAAAAACGTAACGCCCCGGTAGAAAGTTATGTCCGGATTTCCGCTGAGGAGATTTATGAAATCGGTGAGATCATCTACCCGAATATCATCATGATTTTCCATCCGTCGGTCATCACATTGGGTAAGTCCTATACCATGCCCTTTTACACCGGGCTCAAGGAGGGTGGTGTTTGCGTTATCAATAGTGGCACCCCTATTAACTTCACTCCTGATGAAAAAAAGGGGTTGGAGGATATGAACGCCAAGGTCTACTACGTTCCATGTACAGAAATAGCCAATGAGGTTGCCAAAACTGACTTGGCTACTAATATGGGCATGTGCGGAGCGATTTCAGCAGTTTTAGGAATGCCAGACCTAGTTTCTCTTGGAGGCTCTGTTAAGGATCGTTTTATCGGAAAGGGAATCGTGGTTTCCGGTGGAACTGCGGCGTTAGACAGTGCGATCGAGAAAAAATTTGCCAAGAAAGCCAAACTTCTCGAAGCAAATATGAGAACCCTGCATGCTACCTATAAGTACGTGATGGATCAAGGCTGGGCTCATCCAGATGCAAAACTTGTTGATGCAGATGAGCTTGTGGCCTCCGCCTCTGGGGCAGCCGTTTAAACTTTTCTACCGGAGAAACCATGTATTACATCGCCCAAGTTGACAAAGATATTTGCTCTGCAAAAAACTGCCATCTGTGCACGACCTACTGCCCAGAAACCAACTGTATCAATTACAGCGAGCAGGATAAGTCCGCCTACATTTCCGTCGACCGGTGCAAGGCGTGCGAAATCTGCATTTATATCTGCAAGGAAGTGGCCAAAAACGATGCCATCAAGATGCAATGGATCGGGGAGCTCGACGAAGGTTTCGTGATCAAGAAATCAGGTGTCGTTCTGCGATAGATTGTTCGCTAATCTTTAAGAAGGTATTTGTGCGCCTTTCAGCCCAAATACCTTTTTTTTATACATCAACCTTAATCTTTTTACCGGACCCAAATCCCCTATGGAAAAAACCTTCGCCATCATCAAACCTGACGCAGTAGAACGAAACCTGACCGGAAAAATCCTGAGCCGGATCGAATCGAAAGGATTCCGCATCATCGCAATGAAACGGGTCCATCTCACCCTGCCCGAAGCCGAGGGGTTTTATCACGTTCACAAGGAAAGGCCGTTCTTCA
>CAJWLY010000108.1 GCA_913043155.1 uncultured Nitrospinaceae bacterium
TTGATGAGCATGGCGATGTTCCTGCCGCATGGAGCAGAAATTTCCCTTGCCGGGTTTATCCATAACCAGGTCTTTGTTACCCTCGGGAATTTGATCGGTGGCGGCGCCTTCGTGGGTCTGGTGTATTGGCTGGCCACACCCAGCTTGAGGATGGAAGCGGGAGCCAGCTTACAGGAGGAAGAGCTCGTTGCCGCGGAGAAATAATTTAAGATCCGGTCGTTAGTTACCCCCTCTGGGCTTTTGAATCTCCTGAGCATTCAGTATAATTCATGAAACAGGGGGTTTTATATGGCGGCTGCGTTAGAAGACGAGTTGGGCGACATTGTTCAAAAAGCCCGGGATGGAAAGTCTTTCTCCCAAGGCGATCTGGCCCGCGCCGTCGGTTTGTCGGTGGGGAAGGTTGGGCGCATCGAGTCCTACGAGTGGATTCCGGAAGACTCGGTTCTCCTGAAGTTAGCCGGTGCCCTGGACCTGCATGGACCATCGCTGGTGGCCATTGCCAGAGAGAAATGGGTCCCTGAGGAAATAACCCCCGATCCGGATCCGTTCGACATTATATGTCTCAATGTCTACATGGGACTTTATCCGGTAAAGTGTTACCTGCTGACTTGCCGGGAAACCCATGCGACTGCCGTGATCGATACCGGCGGTGATCCCGAAGCCGTCATCAAAAAAGTCCGCGAACTGGATCTTCAACCGGAAAAGATTCTCCTGACCCACGCACACCCCGATCATGCCGGGGGATTATCCCAACTCGACCGCGAGTTTCAATGTCCCACTTGGCTCGATAAAAAAGAACCCCGCCCTTCCGGAAGTCGCAACCTGCAGTTTGTCGAGGGAGGCGATTTAATTTCCTTGGGGAAATTGAAGATCGAGGCCATCGCGACCCGAGGGCATACACCCGGAGGCATTTCCTACAGGATCAACCGGTCCATCATTTCCGGAGATGCCATTTTTGCCGGTTCCATGGGGCGCGCCAATTCCTCTTGGTCGCTGCTTTTCAATTCCATCACCCAAAACCTGTTAACCCTTCCTGAGGACACACGGCTGTACCCAGGCCATGGTCCGGCCACCACCGTGGGCGAGGAAAAACAACACAACCCTTTTTTCTGCGGCAAAGTTGGCGGTGAAGAGTAAATCGTCCTTTTCCCCTTGCAAATTATCCACAAGCTAGACATATTTCCGGTATGGACCCGGAGGTAGTTAATTACCATTACTGTGATGATCTTCTCACCCGGCCGTTGCCACCCAATACCCGAATCCTGATCACGGGTGCGAATGGCTATGTCGCTCACCGTTTGATTCCTGAGCTCATCCACCGCGGATACATCGTCCGTTGCATGTTTCGTAATCGAAGTACGCCGCCCATTCTGATCCATCCGCGCATCGAGGTGGTGTATGCCGATTGTCTGAAGCCGGAGGAACTGCCGCCCGTGCTTCAGGGGGTGCATACCGCGTACTACCTGATCCACAGCATGCGTGCTAAGAAAAAGGAATTTCATGAAAGAGACGCTCGGGCGGCGCACAACTTCGTCCGAGCCGCCGAGGCGACTGAAATTCAGCGGATCATTTACCTGGGTGGGCTGGGGGAGAAGAGCGAGGGGCTTTCCGAACACCTCAGGAGCCGGCAGGAAGTTGGACGTATTTTGACCGAGAGTAGCATTACCGCCGTCAAGCTACGCGCAGCGATCATAGTCGGCGCAGGCAGCGCGTCTTATGAGTTGATGAAGTTCCTGGCCCTTGACGGTCGTTGGATTCCCTTCCTATCTGAGTTCAACTCCAAGTGTCAGCCCATCGCTATCCGCGACGTGATCAAATACCTGGTCGGCATTCTTGAAATGCCCGGTCTGAAATCCCGCGTTTACCAAATTGGCGGGAAAGATGTGATGAGCTACAAAGATCTCCTCCTTAAATTCGCAGGCCTACTCAACGGGCGTATCCGGTTTTTCGATGTGTCATGGGTACCCGTTCCCGTGGAATGGTTATGCTGGATTTACGCCTACTGGCTTCACCTGTTTACATCCATTCCCGCTAATATCACGTCTCTTTTACTTTCCAGTTTGCGTAGCGATGTGTTCTGCAGAGAAAAAGACATTGCTGAGATCCTCCCATTCGAACCCCTGAATTTTCAGACGGCGGTGCAGTGGGCACAGGAAATGGAAGCGCAGTCTCGAGTTTTCTCCCACTGGAGCGATGTGCCTCCGGATGCAATGAAAGATCAGATGCCACTTTTCGAATACGAATCTTCCGATTTTGAAGTCGATGAACATTCTATTGAGATTTGCGCGCCTCCTGAGAAAATCTTCCCCATCATTTGCCGGGTCGGGGGGGAAAACGGCTGGGCTCATGCCAATCTTTTATGGGAGATTCGCGGTCTCATCGACCGGGTGATCGGAGGGGTCGGGCTCCACCGCGGACGGCGCGACCCGGACCAACTCAGGGTTGGCGATTCGGTTGACTTTTGGCGCGTGGAAAAACTCGAACCCGGAAGAGAACTGCTGCTCCGTGCCGAAATGATCTCGCCCGGGTTCTCCTGGCTGCAGTTTGAGCTGGAACCGATTGATGACGGCAACACTCGGGTGACTTTGCGGGCTCATTTCATTCCAAAACCGTTTTGGGGGCATCTTTACTGGGCCAGCCTGTCAAAATTCCATACATACATATTTACAGGGATGCTCGAATCGTTTCGCAGGGAAGCCACGGAAGCCTAAGCTGCCCTCGAATCACTGTCCCGCCGCGCTGGAAGTCCGAACAGCAAAGTACAGATGTATTGCGCATTCGCTTGGTGTGTCAGAGCCTGCGTGGGGTACGGGGAAGTTGTCCCTTGTTAGAGAGCTATGGTATTCTTTGGCTATCCCCAATTGAATTCTGAAAAAGGTGCGCTTTCGTAACAGCTTGCATGAAAAAATCTATTCTCTCTTTTTTTATTTTCATTTTGTTCTGTGTTTTGGTGGGATGTCCCAAGCCAAAAGTTCGTAAAAAAATCCCTCCCTTGTTCACCATCGATTCCTTTCTGGACACAGGCGCTGATCCCTCGTTTATCGTGACGAGAGATTTTAATCTTGATGGGCGTCTCGACCTTGTTGTCACCAATAGCGGCGACGGCACCCTGTCCTACTTCAAGGGCAAAGGAGACGGGACGTTCAAGGACCAGATTATTTTAAAGGCGGGGGAGGATCCCATTTGCGTCGTCGCCGGCCATTTTAATAAGGATGAGTTTCCTGACTTAGCCGTGCTGAATTACAGGAGCCAGAATATCCAAATCTATCTTAATACCCGGTTTGGCAGTTTCAGAAATACCGGTGTATTTCTGAAGCCAGGAAAGATTCCGATTAACGTGACGACAGCCGATTTCAACAAGGATGGATTTTTTGATCTTGCCGTTACCCTGCGATTTCACAAAGTAATGATCCATATGGGAAAAGGGAAAGGACTTTTCCACAATCCGGTGAAAATTTCCGTCAAGGGACAACCGACCGGTATCATCACTGGAGACTACGATAAGGATAACCACACGGATGTTGCAGTAGCGCTGGCCGGATCCGGTAATACCGGAGTGCAAATACTGTGGGGAAAGGGTAACGGAACATTTGAACCGTCGCAACGCTTCAAGGGAGGCGGGCAGCCTTTAACCATTGCCAATCTCGACGTCGATGCTGACGGTTACGACGACCTCGTGACATCGAGCAACGTTTTACACGCTCTGACCCTGCTTCGGAACAACCAAGACAAGACATTCACCGCGCTCAAGGATTTTGCTTCGGGGTCCTTCCCAAAATTTGTTGCCGCTGCCGACTTTACAGGTGATGGATATCCCGACCTTGCTGTGTCCAACTCGACGGATGACCTTGTCTCCGTTTCCCTCGGTAAAGGCAACGGGACCTTCACCTATCCACCGATCCTTCACGTTGTCGACGAGTATCCCCAGGGAATTGTCACCGGCGATTTCAATCAGGACGGGTTGATCGATATGGCCATCACCTGCCGCGATAAACAGCTTGTCGATATTCTCCTCAAGAAGAACATGATCAATCCCAGACCGAATGTCCCGAAAACACGTCCTGCCCGGGAAAAGAAAGCGGCCTGAGAAGGGGCCACCTCACTACTAAGGTGTTCGTTGTCATTGGTCTGTCTATGAGAACAACCTCATTACGTGACCATAAAGCGATGGTTGCCTCCTGCGGACGTGCGGACGCGGGTTTTCATCTTGACATCCCCGGGTGGGCTTGCCAAGATGCCGGCCATTTGCATACCCTATTTTTTTACTGATCAGCTGCTGGTAAGTTCGTTGTTTGGAGATAGATCAGGGTGAAGTTTTTATGAGCGACAAGAGCGAGAACATTCAGGATACGGGAAAAGAGAAGGGGGGAGTATTTGCGCGGTTGAAGCTGGGGCTTCGGAAAACGCGCAATAGTTTGGCCGATGGGATCGTTAAGATCGTCCGCAGTGAGGAGGAGATTGGGCCCCATTTATGGGAAGAATTAGAGGATATACTATTGATGGCGGATGTGGGGGCTCCCACGACGAGCTGGATTCTTAGTGAACTGAAAGGGGTGACCTATAAATCCCGTATCCGCAATAAGGGGGAAGTGATCGGATATTTAAAGGAACTGTTGGTCCGTATTCTAGAGGATGTCCATACAGAAGAAGCATTACACGTAGACGGGCCTCGTGTCATCCTGGTAATCGGGATCAATGGATCGGGCAAGACGACCACCATTGGCAAGTTGGCGGCAAAATGGAAAGGGCAGGGCCAGCAGGTGGTTCTGGCCGCGGGTGATACCTTTCGTGCAGCGGCGGTTGAGCAACTGCAGGCTTGGGCTGAACGTATCGATGTCACCTGCGTGCGGCAAAAAAGCGGTGCCGACCCTTCCGCGGTGGCGTTCGATGCAGTGCAGGCTGCTGTGGCCCGAAACGCCGATACGGTTATCGTGGACACCGCCGGTCGACTGCAGACCAACGCCAACTTGATGGAAGAATTGAAAAAGATCAAGCGTGTCATCGGCAAGGTTGTCGAGAACGCTCCACACGAAACTCTCCTGGTGCTCGATGCATCGATCGGGCAAAATAGCCTATCCCAAGCCAAATTATTTAATGAAGCGCTGGGTGTGGATGGGCTGGTGATGACCAAGCTGGATGGAACGGCCAAAGGAGGGATTCTCTTCAACGTCACCCGCGAACTGAAGGTCCCTGTCCGGTTTATCGGGGTGGGTGAGCGGGTCGATGACCTTCAATCCTTCAATTCGAAGG
>CAJWLY010000109.1 GCA_913043155.1 uncultured Nitrospinaceae bacterium
TTGCCGCAACAGGACCTTGGTTCGTCCATAGGTTGGACCCTTCTAAAATATATGCCCGATCCGATTCAACCCGGGTGTTTGAGATTATTTTTTATTCTGGTTTTTGCTTCGGGACTCAGGGTTCCTTCGGGTTGTGGGGGGGAGTCCTCTCGGCCCAATTCCCGGGCCAAACGCGCCAGGACTTCCAGTTGGACTTTATAATGCTGGCAAACTTTACACATCGCCAAGTGGATTCTGGCCCGCCAATATTTTCCAGAGGATACCCGGTGATCCATCATCTCGGAGATGATGGGGGAAGTGTCCCGGCAGGTCATGCGAAACCATTTCAGTATGAATTGCATTAGGATCCAAAAATATAATCAGGTTTTATTGAACCAGTGGACATCTAGGCATTTTTTGAGCTGATTGCGGGCCCTATGCATGATGACCCACAGATTGGTCGGTTTCACGTTGAATTCATTACAGATTTCCTTTGAGGAAAGCCCCTCGATTTCCTTGAGAACGAAAACCTGGCGAAACTTGCTTGATAGCCGATTCATGCACCCATTGAGGGTTGCGATCAATTGCGTATTTTCGGCGGCTTTTTCCGGATCGAGTCTCCAGTCCCGCGGTGCTTGTTTCCACTGTCCGTCCGGGTGGTATGCAAGGGGGTCGGGATCGTCCCCCGGTAGAAGATCGAAGGATCGATATCTTTTGGTTCGGCGGAAGTGATCGAAAATTTTGTGTTTGAGGATGCCGAACAGCCAGCTTTTTTCCGAAGATCGGCCCTTGAAGGATTTGCTAGCCTCAAGCGCTGCGACAAAAGTACTCTGGACAATTTCTTCCGCCGCGTCGGCATCCCTCACTCGAACCAGGGTATAACGGTACATGGTGTCGCCATACCGATCTACCCAAAGATCGCTGTCTAGATTTTCTTTGCTCATTTCTCGTCGAAATATGGTGGGAGGGGGCATCGGCAATCAATTTCACTGGTTCGGAAGAAATTCCGCCGAGAATGGATGATAGCGAGATCAACTTTACTTCACAATATTTTTTCTATTTTTTCACCCAGGCTCTCTCCAGGGAGCGCCGAAGAATACCGTTTTCTCCGGCCCGTTTTTCTTCCACTGAAATAGAGTCTGGATAATCCGTGAAACATTCCCGATCATGGAGAATCTGGCTGTCATAGGCCACTAATATTTGACCTTCCTTTAGCCGATGCTTTATTTGAAATTCCGACATGTTCAACGTGGCGTCCAGAGCATCCAAGGCATGTATCTGTTTATCTGTTAAAGGCTGTTTGGCCTTTAAGTGGGCAGATTCCAAATAGGTCCTTAAATATCTGAACATGGGCTCGCCGTTATTGGTATAGCTTATGATCGGCGCTTGATATAATTCGCTTGAGATTCCACGATATTCCCACCAAAAATTTTCTTTCAAAACAGCTAGTTCATCGGGGGCTTTTTTCTCAAGGAAATCATGTACAGAAAGTGCGCTGACGATGATATTTTCACCGCCAATCATGGCCGGAAAAACACAACCGACTACCAGATATTGCCAGGGCAACGGTGTGTTGACATTGTCCGTATGAATGGCTCCACTTTCATGAGTCTGGTGGTAACGGACGCCATCTTTTATTCGCTTGGTTTTATCTCGGTCGTAAATGTGGATGAGACGCGTTCCAGATTGGTCTTGAACTAAAGGAGTTCCCAGTAAATTTGAAATTATCCAGCAATACATTTGAATTTCATTGTAATCAAGCCCTTCAATCGGTTCCAGAACAACAAACCTTTGCCCATGCTCAATTTCTTCCCGACACATCTCCAGTTCGCTCTCGAATTTCGGAAAATCTGATTTTGAGATAATGAAATTTCTTATTTGATTTAACTCGCCCAGGTTCTGGATGTAATATTTAAATTGTTCTTCTGCTTCAGGAGAAAACTTAAAAAACACTCTTTCCAGATCTAGGTTCGAAGCGTTCCATCTCCCATGCTCGCTGGTTTGCTGGTTCATGTTCATAGCTTCTCCTTTACCGTTCTATGTCCGAGTTGAAATTTTTGTCAGAAGACAATTCATTAAGGTTTAATACTTCATTTAAAAAATCTAGCGTGATGGTGGAGATGTTGTGTGACCGGGCATTCTTTTCGATTCTGGCTTGGGCTTTTTGTCGAACGTGCCCCGGCGGAAAAATTTCCAGACGCTCTAAAGCCTTGTGGGTCCATGCGAAATTTTTCGAATCGAAAGATGTCACTATAGAAACTCCTCCCTCTTCTTCGAAGTTCGTTGAAGTTTCTTTCTCTGTTATGGGCAATAATCTTTCGTTGGAAGCATTGCATACGCTACACTTAATGGTGCCTTCTCCCATCACGGTGCCACACGCAGTACATTTTATTTTGATTGTCGATTGGACTTTTCCTGTATGAGCGGCCATCATTTTATTTTTCAGCATACCTGGATCTGCGGAAGCGTAGGGATCCGCGAGGTTTTCCATCTTCGCCTTTTCTTTTAATTGCTGGCCGATTGCGCCCATGGCTTCCATGGACCCTGCTGGCAGGATGTTCTCACAAGCCTCGGTGATTAGGCTGGATGTAATCATGCTATGTCCCCTCTCCATGGCGTAGCGCAAAATAGCCGATGTTGCCATGGGGCGGACAAAACCGGGTATCTTTTCCAACCTCTCCTTGGCTTCGGCAGTCCACTCAATAATTTCCTCTGCGATCGTATCGATCTTAGGTTTGAACACTCTGCTGGATAAGTAGACATTACAGGGCACAAACCTGATCAGGTTTTCGGTATTCCCCCCAATATCCATTTCCGGAGCGCTGTGGACTCCTATCCGCCCCATGATCAGTAGGAAAGGATTCTCTTCACGGGTATATTGCAGGATTTTTTCGTAAACTTTTCCGTCCAGTAGGCGTATCGTACAACTCACACCCTCCTCTTCCGCAACCTTCTTGGAAACTTCAAGGTGAGCCTGATAAATTTTTGCCAGCCCCTTATCGATAATTTCTTCGTGTAGTTTTTCCTGTTGTTCTAACTTGAATACTTTACTGGCTTCCTTGGAAAGAACGCCGGCAAGGCTATTGAACATAGCGTAGTGAAAATACGGGTCAAAGGTGGCAATAATTTCCAGAGGGCGATTCCATAACTTAGCGAGCTCAATTCCGGTTTTAAGACCCCCGAAAGAGTGTCCGCTTCCATCAATGGCCACGACAATTTTTCCACTGGACGATCTTTCTGTATCCAGTTCGGGAAGATGTTTCACCAATAGAGTGTCCGTTTGGATCCGGCGAATCACTCTGTTAGTTACCGTGCCGATCTGGCTGTCCCGGACAGATCCCAGACCCATGATTCCCATGACGATCAAGTCATAGTCTGCTTCATTAATGTCTTTTACCAATTCGACCCAGTTCTTACCCTCCAGTGATTTGCCGAGGAACGGGATCCCCCGCTTCTTGCACTTGAGTTTAGGTATATCCAAATAAGAGTCTGTGATCACTTCCATCCCTTTGGTGATCAATTGATCATGAATACTCCGTTGTTTTTCGAGTTCCTGTTCGTCCTGGTACTCTTCGGGCAGGCCACTTTCCATTTGGCGAAAACGGGTATCATGCATTTTGGCCGCGTAGACATGGCTTGCCACGATTCGGGACCCAAATTTTTGAGCTAAATCCAAGCCGATATCAATGCAGGCATTGGAATAATCTGAATTATCAATGGGTAAATAAATATTTTTAAACATATTTGATATCTTTTGGCCTTAGGATTGACAGTCGTTACTGTTTGTTTGATTCGCGCATGTCTTCGATGCTCGTCCACGTTAAATGTTTCTGGGCAACCAAAGGATAGATGGAAAACAGAGGCGTATTATAAGGAGCAAATGCAGCATCGTGAGCCGGCAACAGGCCGAGGTGGATATTGACGAAGTTGAAGCTCAACCCCTCCATCCAGTCTTCCTTGGTGGTCTCGGCGTAAGCGGGCAATTTATCCGCCGCATGGGTGCGTATGAGCATTCCCCGCCCTCCCGCCAACCCGTAATCATTCAGGTCGGGTGCTCCCTCGACCAGCAACGACATAACCGATGCGTCGTACCAGATTTTAAAGTTGGTCACTACTTGAAGAAACGGTCCAATGGAAACCAATCGATCGAGCACGGTTAGTGGATAGACCTGTTCGGGGGGGGCTCCCGGCGAAGGACCCGTACCATCGAATTTGAACTCAGGTTCTTTGACCATAGAAACGGAGACAAACAATAGATTGGGGTCGTCCATGGAAATATCAAGAACTTCCCCATCATAATAGCTGACAAGCTTGTCCACTTCGTAGGACAAGGGAAACGAGTATCCCATCTTGGAATAATAAATCCGCAATCCCCCCTCCAGCGGTTCGTCGAACTTGCGGGTGATTTTTAAATCAAAAGGCAACATTAAATGAAATCCGTTTACCCTCGAGTTCATAAAAGGTGGGCAGGATCCTGAAAATTCTCTTTGGATGGCTATATTGTCCGGATCAAATTTTCGTGGCCCACCCCCGAAGTGCTGGGCTGTCCGGGCTGTATTGCTCACAACGAATTTGTTCTGGTAATAGGTCGAGGCCCGTTTCGGGGCAATATCAAGGAAATATTCGGGGGCATCGCATTGCACAATCAAACTTTGTTTATCTTGAAAGTCGTAGCGGGGCGGAGGGTGCATAGCCTTCTTGTATATATCCAGCTCCGCCTCGGTTTTCTTAATCTCGTAATCGAGGTTTTGGGCCAATTGAGGATCGTTATAAACGGTTTTGTCCAGAAGGCCCCTCGCTTTTCGCATCCACTCGATTTTCATGCCATGCCGTTTCGGCTCATTGACCATTACCTTCAAGGTGCTCATGATCAAATTGAATTGTTCCTCCGGCATCAGGCCTAACTCGTCAAGGTCCTGTTCGTTCATCAGGGTCAGGGCTAATGGGCCGAAAGCTTCCTCATTGCGAAGGCACAAACCCATCAAATAATTGAAGTAGGCACGAGCTTCTTTCTTGTTCATGGTCTTCTCCTAAATTTGCTCCCAAAGGTTTTCAACTTTTGAAATTAAAAATCACCCTTCCACCCTGGGGTTCTAGTATTTTTTATTCACTCTCAGCGCGGATTATCCTGATCAGTGCCAGTTTTCATTCTTCTCTTTTTTGAGCAAGCAAAACTCTTCCTCAGAGCGCATACCTTGTGGGTGAAAATTCTGGGATTTCATTTTTAAGTCTTCC
>CAJWLY010000110.1 GCA_913043155.1 uncultured Nitrospinaceae bacterium
TGTTGGTCGAAAGCATACTGGGGATACCGCTCGTGGTACTTCTTCATGAGCCGGTCGCGGGTGACCTTGGCCAGTACCGACGCAGCGGCAATGGACAAACTGAGCGTGTCTCCCTTAACGATGGGCCACTGCTCAAGTGCAGACTCGATCTGCTGGTTGCCGTCGATAAGTAGAAGGTCTGGCCTCTCCGGCAGGGCTTCGACAGCCTGTTTCATGGCGAGCCGGGCGGCCTGTAGAATATTAATCGCATCGATCGTCTCAACATCCACAACTCCAATGCCGTAACCCAGCGCGTCTTCCTGAATAAGAGGAAACAACCGTTCCCGCACCTGCGGAGACAGTTTCTTGGAATCGTCCAGTCCATCCAACCTCCAATCGGGTGCAAGCGCCACCGCCGCCGCCACTACAGGGCCGGCCAGCGGACCCCGCCCGGCTTCGTCCACACCGGCGACGGCCCTGTAGCCCTTTGTTCTGGCTATGGTCTCGTATTTCAGCACGACGCGCTCCCTTTGCCCGAATCATAGGGCATCGCCTAAAGCCAGGGCAACTTAAATCTTGCAGGGGTTGAAACCGAAAACCCAGACTCCATCTCAAAAGTTGCAAAACCCAACGAATCAAACTTATAATTCAAGTTATGCACCCCACGAAAAAATTTATAGTTTGCGTCTGCCTAGCCGTTATCGCAGCTTGCGTAACCACCCCCATCTCAAACAAGCGGGCCTTTATCATGATCCCGGTAAAGCAGGAAACTGCCTTGGGCAAACAGGCCTACAACCAGATTCTAGAAAAGGAGAAGGCCTCCACGGACAGGGAAACAACGGCGCTGGTTGAGCAGGTGGGACGTCGTCTCGCGGCAGTGAGCTCCATGCCGAACCTAGACTGGGAGTTTCGCCTGATTGACTCAGAAGAGCAGAACGCGTTTGCCCTGCCGGGAGGCAAGGTCGCAGTGTATACAGGTCTGTTGCCCGTTGCGCAAAACGAAGCCGGGCTCGCCACGGTAATGAGCCACGAGATCGCGCATGTCATCGCCCGGCACGGTGCCCAGCGCATGACTCAGCAACTAGTCCTCACGCTGGGCCTTGCGGCGACGTCGATCAGTCTCGAAAACAACAACCAAAAAAGAGCGATCATGGCAGCGCTGGGCGTAGGAATCCTGTACGGTTTCACCCTGCCGTTCAGTCGGGGTAACGAAGCCGAGGCGGACCAGATCGGCCTGATCTACATGGCGCGAGCCGGATACGACCCGAACGAAGCTGTTCGTTTCTGGAAACGGTTCGCCTCCGAAAAGAAAGGACAAAAGATCCCCGAATTTCTTTCCACGCATCCGGCAGACCGAACGCGCATCCGACGCATCGGCAAATACCTGCCTCGGGCAAAATCGAATTACAATGCCATCAAGGTCAAATACGGGCTAGGCCAAGCCCTTAATCTTAATAAGGATACTGGCTTTCCTGCTCCAGATCGCCCGCGCGCGGTTCCCGGCGTCTCCGTTGAAACTTTGACCCAGCCCCCCCTTCCTTAAATCCATACCGCTGAAATTTAATGATATTTAGGGAATATATACCATCGGTTGAGTATCTCCATTCGAGTGGGTTTCTCTGATAATTGACAGATCAAAATAAAGTGATATAGTTGTTTTAAATAAACATTTCCACTTTTTAAGCTGAAATTCATGCAAAAACTGGTGACAGTTTCTATGTTCATTGCGGGCGTGATCTTCCTGGTTTCGTCGGGAGCGCAAGCCTCGACGGCTCACTCGCATCACCATGAAAAGGCGGTTTCCCCATTTGAAAAGGGCAAGGACCAGAAAGTGGCTCAATGTGAATTGAAATACCACCAGAACGGGTATATCTGTCCGCACAAGTTGAACGCTAAGCAAAAAGAGGTGGGGTTACAAATCGGAATCGATTGTGGAGGAACCCCGGCGGGAACCACTCCTCTCGGTTCGGCATCCACTGAAGGTCCTCTTGCAACCACTTCGTTATTTGATGCTTATCTCGCTCCCGGACACCCTCTGCAGGGAATTCCCCCTAGCGCCCACGCATTTTATCTCCCCGACCCCTTCGACCACCCACCAAAAGCCCTTTAATTCTTCCCCAAGTTAGTTCAGATAATTACAATTTACAGATATTTTCGGTTCCATTCTGAGGAATGGGAAAAGTTCGGGGACTCACGGCCCACCTTGAGTCGTCGGCTACTACATAAAGGAGATTAAAGTGCACGTTATTAAAACCTTTCTCGTGGTCTGTATCACCTATTTGATGTTTGCTTCTCAGGCATGGGCCTATGTAGGTTTATGCTGCGCCCACTGTGGAGGCAACATGCCGCTCAATATTCCAGGCGGCGGCATTCCTGAGACCCATGAGTTCCGTTTCAAAGTCAGCCAGATGTATATGTATATGGACTCTTTGAGGGACGGAACCGACGAAAAGAACTACTCGGATTATGGTCCGAGTACCGCTGCCGGGAAATACCGTGGCGTGCCCAAGACCATGGATTCTTGGATGACCATGGTTGGGGGTGCATACTCATTCACTGATGATTTCGCCGCAATGATCATGGCGGGGTATGTGCGGAACTCAATGGACATGACCACCACCGCAACTCCCAGCGATTACACAATGTTTTCCCAAGGAGCCACCGATACCAAGATAATGGGAAAATATCGGTTGTACTCTGATGATAACTTAGCCCCAAAAATGCAGCTATCAACCATCCTAGGTGTAGCCGCACCAACCGGTAAAATCACAATTAAAAATACCAACCACCCCAGCCTGAAAATGAGGGGGCACCTTCTTCCCTTTGGAATGCAACCCGGATCCGGTACGTGGGATCCGATTTTTGGGTTGACCTACCAGAAGATTGCTGACCCGTATTGGATGGGCGCGAATTTCATGACCACCCAACGCTTATTTCTCAATGACCAGGATTATAAAAAGGGAAGTGAATACGCGGTTGATCTCTACCTCATGAGACAGTTTCACGAGAGAGCCCTCGCAAGTTTCCAGCTGAACGGGAAAGCCTGGGGGGACTACAGCGACGAACCTAAAAGGGGTAAGGAGTCTGGTGATTGTCATGCCATGCTTAATTCTACCAGAGACTGGATGACCCCGCTTTGTGACCCCACAAACTATGGTGGTGTCAACTTGCATGCCACGGTGGGTTTGCAGTTCCAGCCGGTACCGCTTCAGATCGCTGAGCTGAACTTTTCGGTTCCCATCTACCAGAACCTTAAAGGTCCCCAACTGCAAAGCGATTACATGTTGCGGTTTACCTATTACTGGGAGGTACCCACGAAAAATAGCCGTCGGTATAAAGGGTTCAGTGCTCCCAAAGAACTAGGTTTCTAGTTGAACTTTTGAGGGTATCAAATAATGCGGAAGCTCTTCTACATTCTATGCCTGATCTTATTCCTTGGACCGTTGTCCTGTGCTTCGGTTTCGCATCAGAGTATGCCGGAAGAGGGGTCGGCCGGGTTAGCACTGGTCAAGCAGAAATGCGCGGTCTGCCACGGCCTGCCTCACCCAAAGCGGCACACCGCCCATGAGTGGGATCACTTGTTGGTTTTGATGACGGAGCGAATGAAAGAAAAGCAGATTCCCTATACATCTGACGAGATGCAACAGATTCAATCTTATTTACATCGAAACGCACGATAGGGTAACGATCATGAAGCGAAGCTCAATTTTTTACTGGCTGATTTCTTTGATTGCGGTTCTGATTCTGGTGTCGGGTCCAGCCATAGCACATCAGGATTTTCTTGAAAAGATGGGAGTGGCCCTTCCGAAAAGAGAGAAATTTGCGCCCGACTTTAACCTTAAAAACCTCGATGGGGACACCATTGGCCTGAAGGATTTCAAGGGAAAAACGATTCTGCTCAACTTCTGGGCCACGTGGTGCCAGCCCTGCAAGGAGGAATTACCCTCCATGCAAAAGTTGTATACGGAACTGGCAGCCCGAGGAGTCGAAGTGGTTGCGGTTTCCATCGATCGAGACAATCATGGCAAGGTCAGAAAGTATAAAGATCAGTACAACCTGACGTTTCCCATTTTGCTGGATCCCGGGCAGGAAGTAAGAAAATCCTATTTCATCATGGGGCTTCCCACCAGCTACCTGATCGGCGCTGACGGACACTTGAAAGGTTTTATTTCTGGCGCCAGGAAATGGGACAGCCCGGCCTCCATCCAAATGTTTTCGCAACTGCTTCCAAGTGGCATCTCCTGATGATCTCCCGGCTTCGGAGATTTCATGTGTGGGCTGTTTGTTTCGCGGCAGCAACCCTGCTGATTTTTTCTCCTTCTATACTACTCGCCGATTCCAATGCTGACCGAATAATCTCCTCTCTGGATCAACATTATTACTACCCTCAACGGACCGGGCTGACCCGACTCGTGGCACACGTCGAGTGGTTGAGGATGGATGTCGCATCCGAAACTCGAAGTTACCTTCCCAATCCGGACTTCCATTTCGTCTGGGAAAAGGACGTAGGGGGTTCCCGTAGACATTTCAAGGTCACCGAAAATCCCGGCCTGTTTTCCTCGGAACAAACGAACCACATCCTCCATATCCTAGAAAATTACAAGGATCATATAGTTCCGAGAACGCTTAAAAAAAGATTCGCAAACTACACAGGAACGATTAGAAATCCAAAAAAGGAAACCATCAACTTATCCTTGGAAACACAGGCCCCTGATGAGGCAATTCAACGCTATGAGCTTTTGATCGATTCAAAATCGTGGCGAATACAAAGAATACAGATCCACCGGAAGAACGACCCCAAGGAAGTGAAGGGAAGTTTTAAATATATCCACCGGGACGGGAAATGGCTGGTGACCGAAAGTCTCTCGACGTTCACTCTAGGGGAGACAACCTTCTCGGAAAAAACGAATTTTTTATTTAAAAAAGTTGCCGGGTTCTGGCTGGCACATAAAATAACGCAAACTGTAAAACGAGGAGACCGGACCGAACTTTCCTACATCTTCAAAGTCAAAAAAATTGAGATTAATGAAAAATAAATTTCCTAACTGGTTCCTCTTAAGAACTCTCCAAAAAAGAAATATTGGTAATGAAGAGTCTCGGATTATGTAGATGTCTAAACAAAAAAGGCCAGCCGGAAAACCCGGCAGGCCATTTTTCAGAGTAAATGAATGAGTGCTTTTGCTTAAGCTTCCTTTTTGGCGGTCTTTCTCGATTTTTTCTTTTTGGTGGCA